>NZ_JBJQJA010000014.1:0-101387 GCF_046487665.1 Escherichia sp. WS1152
CGGATGCGGCGTAAACGCCTTATCCGGCCTACGGAGGGTGCGGGAATTTGTAGGCCTGATAAGACGCGCAAGCGTCGCATCAGGCAGTCGGCACCGTTGCCGGATGCGGCGCGAGCGCCTTATCCGGCTTACCGATCACAATACAATCAGTTCTTTTTCACAAACTCAGATTTCAGTTTCATCGGACCAAAACCGTCGATTTTGCAATCGATGTTATGGTCGCCTTCAACCAGGCGGATGTTTTTCACTTTGGTGCCAATTTTCAGCATCGAAGAGCTACCTTTCACCTTCAGATCTTTAATGATGGTAACGCTGTCGCCGTCAGCCAGCAGATTGCCGTTAGCATCTTTAACGATCAGCTCGTCGCTTTCCTGTGCAGGTTCTGCGTCGTTCCATTCGTAGGCACATTCCGGGCAGATGTACATGCCGTTATCTTCGTAAGTGTATTCGGAGTTGCATTTTGGGCAGTGTGGTAATGACATGTGGATTTCCTCAAAAGTCAGCAGGGCAAAAGCGCCAAAAAACGGCAGATTGCCGAAAAAGGCCGCAATTATACACAAAATCCCTGAGTTTGTCGGGGGTACTGCTGATTTTAGACGACGATCGTTTTCATTTGAAAGGAAACGCAAAAAGAAAATAATCTTTTTGCCTCCATTTATTATTTAAGATAAGGTTAATGCTCTACTTGTTCTTTTTTTAATTCACATGATATTTTTATCTTTCTGACGTTTTAAACGTATCGGAAGATGTTATTTATTCTAATAAAAAACAACGCTCTAAATATAAAATTATTTCTTGCAGTAATTATAAAAGCCGAAAACAGAACTCAAAAACAATCTGGCTAAATAAAAGTAATAAAATTTGCTTTAAGGAAGAATTTTCTATGTACACACAGACCCTGTATGAGTTAAGTCAGGAGGCTGAACGCCTGTTACAGCTTTCTCGCCAACAGTTGCAGTTACTGGAAAAAATGCCTCTCTCTGTACCCGGAGACGATGCGCCACAACTGGCTTTACCCTGGAGTCAGCCTAATATCGCCGAGCGTCACGCGATGCTGAATAATGAGTTGCGTAAAATTTCCCAACTGGAAATGGTGCTGGCGATTGTCGGTACTATGAAAGCAGGGAAATCAACCACCATTAATGCCATTGTTGGTACGGAGGTTCTGCCTAATCGCAATCGCCCAATGACTGCCCTGCCGACGCTTATTCGCCATACACCCGGGCAAAAAGAACCGGTACTGCATTTTTCACATGTCGCGCCAATCGATTGTTTAATTCAACAATTACAACAACGCCTGCGTGATTGCGATATTAAGCATCTGACCGATGTGCTGGAAATAGATAAAGATATGCGTGCGCTTATGCAGCGGATCGAAAATGGCGTCGCTTTCGAAAAATATTATCTGGGTGCCCAGCCTATTTTTCATTGTCTGAAAAGTTTGAATGATTTGGTGCGACTGGCGAAGGCGCTGGACGTCGATTTTCCTTTTTCTGCTTACGCCGCCATTGAGCATATTCCCGTGATTGAAGTGGAGTTTGTCCATCTGGCGGGGCTGGAGAGTTATCCCGGTCAGTTGACGTTACTGGATACCCCCGGGCCAAATGAAGCCGGGCAACCGCATCTGCAAAAAATGCTTAACCAGCAGCTGGCACGCGCCTCGGCGGTACTGGCGGTGCTGGATTATACGCAACTGAAATCGATCTCCGATGAAGAGGTCCGTGAGGCGATTTTGGCGGTGGGGCAATCGGTGCCGCTGTATGTGCTGGTCAATAAGTTCGATCAACAGGATCGTAACAGTGACGACGCCGACCAGGTGCGGGCACTGATTTCCGGGACGCTGATGAAAGGCTGTATTACGCCACAGCAGATATTTCCGGTGTCGTCGATGTGGGGCTACCTGGCGAATCGGGCGCGCCATGAGTTAGCCAACAACGGTAAGTTACCAGCGCCAGAGCAACAACGCTGGGTAGAAGATTTTGCCCATGCCGCGCTCGGCAGGCGCTGGCGTCATGCCGATCTGGCGGACCTCGAACATATTCGTCATGCTGCCGATCAGCTGTGGGAAGATTCGCTGTTCGCCCAGCCAATTCAGATGTTGCTTCATGCCGCTTACGCTAACGCCTCGTTGTATGCTCTGCGATCTGCCGCGCATAAACTGTTGAATTACGCGCAGCAGGCGCGGGAATACCTGGATTTTCGTGCGCACGGGTTAAACGTCGCTTGTGAACAATTGCGGCAAAATATCCACCAGATCGAAGAAAGTTTGCAGCTATTGCAACTCAATCAGGCGCAGGTGAGCGGCGAGATTAAACATGAAATCGAGCTGGCCCTGACCTCCGCCAACCACTTTCTGCGTCAACAGCAAGATGCGCTGAAGGCGCAGTTAGCCGCCTTGTTTCAGGATGATTCGGAGCCGTTAAGCGAGATTCGTACCCGCTGTGAGACACTGTTACAGACGGCGCAGAACACCATCAGTCGCGACTTTACGCTGCGTTTTGCCGAGCTTGAATCCACTCTTTGCCGGGTGTTAACCGATGTTATTCGCCCCATTGAACAACAAGTCAAAATGGAATTGAGCGAGTCAGGGTTTCGTCCTGGGTTTCATTTTCCTGTTTTTCACGGCGTAGTTCCCCACTTCAACACTCGCCAGCTGTTCAGTGAAGTCATTTCGCGCCAGGAAGCAACGGACGAGCAGAGCACGCGTTTAGGCGTTGTGCGTGAGACTTTTTCGCGCTGGTTGAATCAGCCCGACTGGGGACGGGGGAATGAGAAATCCCCGACAGAAACGGTTGATTACAGTGTGTTGCAACGAGCATTAAGTGCAGAAGTCGATCTCTATTGCCAACAAATGGCTAAAGTTCTGGCAGAGCAGGTCGATGAATCTGTTACGGCAGGCATGAATACTTTTTTCGCTGAGTTCGCTTCATGTTTGACGGAATTACAGACGCGTTTACGCGAAAGTCTGGCTCTGCGTCAACAAAATGAATCGGTGGTCAGGCTGATGCAGCAGCAATTGCAGCAGACTGTGATGACTCACGGCTGGATTTACACCGACGCCCAGCTGTTACGCGATGATATTCAAACACTTTTCACGGCAGAACGATATTGACCAAGACGTTACTTGACGGCCCCGGTCGCGTGCTGGAGTCGGTTTATCCCCGCTTTTTAGTGGATCTGGCGCAGGGCGATGATGCCCGCCTTCCACAAGCCCATCAGCAGCAGTTTCGTGAACGACTGATGCAGGAACTTCTTGCGCGCGTGCAGCTTCAGACATGGACGAACGGCGGAATGTTAAATGCGCCGCTTAGCCTGCGTTTGACATTGGTGGAAAAACTGGCGTCGATGCTGGATCCCGGTCATCTGGCACTGACGCAGATCGCGCAGCATCTGGCGCTGCTGCAAAAAATGGATCACCGCCAGCACTCTGCTTTCCCGGAGCTCCCCCAGCAAATTGCCGCCTTGTATGAGTGGTTTTCAGCCCGTTGTCGCTGGAAGGAAAAGGCGTTAACGCAACGAGGCCTACTGGTGCAGGCGGGTGAACAGAGCGAGCAAATTTTTACCCGCTGGCGTGCTGGGGCGTATAACGCCTGGTCGTTGCCTGGGCGCTGTTTTATCGTTCTCGAAGAGTTGCGTTGGGGGGCATTTGGCGATGCCTGTCGTCTGGGAAGCCCGCAAGCGGTGGCGTTGTTGCTGGGTGATTTGCGCGTGAAAGCGACACAACATCTGGCAGAGAGTATCAATGCGGCCCCGACCACGCGTCACTATTACCATCAGTGGTTTGCCTCTTCGACCGTTCCGACGGGCGGGGATCATGCTGATTTTTTAAGTTGGCTGGGAAAGTGGACCACGGCAGATAAACAACCCGTTTGCTGGTCAGTGACCCAACGCTGGCAAACTGTCGCGCTGGGGATGCCACGACTCTGTTCAGCGCAGCGTCTGGCGGGGGCAATGCTCGAGGAAATCTTCTCTGTAAATTTGGTGTAAATAATCAGTTACATCAATGAGTCCTAAACGAAATTCATGTGTGAAGTTGATCACAAATTTAAACGCTGGTAGGGTAAAAAGGTCATTAACTGCCCAATTCAGGCGTCAACTGGTTTGATTGTACATTCCTTAACCGGAGGGTGTAAGCAAACCCGCTACGCTTGTTACAGAGATTGCATCCTGCAATTCCCGCTCCCCTTTTGCGGCCGTCGCGCTGATTTTTCTGGCGTTTGCGGAAATGGGCCAACTCTGCGAGGAAAGCTATGCTGAAAAGGAAAAAAGTAAAACCGATTACCCTTCGTGATGTCACCATTATTGATGACGGTAAACTGCGTAAAGCCATTACCGCAGCATCACTGGGTAATGCAATGGAATGGTTTGATTTTGGTGTTTATGGTTTTGTTGCTTACGCATTAGGTAAAGTTTTTTTCCCGGGGGCTGACCCCAGCGTGCAGATGGTTGCTGCACTTGCCACTTTCTCCGTTCCCTTTCTGATTCGACCGCTTGGCGGACTCTTCTTTGGTATGTTGGGCGATAAATATGGTCGCCAGAAGATCCTCGCTATCACTATTGTGATTATGTCGATCAGTACGTTCTGTATTGGCTTAATACCGTCCTACGACACGATTGGTATTTGGGCACCGATTCTGCTGTTGATCTGTAAGATGGCACAAGGTTTCTCGGTCGGCGGTGAATATACCGGGGCGTCGATATTTGTTGCGGAATACTCCCCTGACCGTAAACGTGGCTTTATGGGCAGCTGGCTGGACTTCGGTTCTATTGCCGGGTTTGTGCTGGGTGCGGGCGTGGTGGTGTTAATTTCGACCATTGTCGGCGAAGCGAACTTCCTCGACTGGGGCTGGCGTATTCCGTTCTTTATTGCTCTGCCGTTAGGGATTATCGGGCTTTACCTGCGCCATGCGCTGGAAGAAACTCCGGCGTTCCAGCAGCATGTTGATAAACTGGAACAGGGCGACCGCGAAGGTTTGCAGGATGGCCCGAAAGTCTCGTTTAAAGAGATTGCCACTAAATACTGGCGCAGCCTGTTGACATGTATTGGTCTGGTAATTGCCACCAACGTGACTTACTACATGTTGCTGACCTATATGCCGAGTTATTTGTCGCATAACCTGCATTACTCCGAAGACCACGGGGTGCTGATTATTATCGCCATTATGATCGGTATGCTGTTTGTCCAGCCGGTGATGGGCTTGCTGAGTGACCGTTTTGGCCGTCGTCCGTTTGTGCTACTTGGTAGTGTTGCACTGTTTGTGTTGGCGATCCCGGCGTTTATTCTGATTAACAGTAACGTCATCGGCCTGATTTTTGCCGGGTTACTGATGCTGGCGGTGATCCTTAACTGCTTTACGGGCGTTATGGCTTCTACCTTGCCAGCGATGTTCCCGACGCATATCCGTTACAGCGCGCTGGCGGCGGCATTTAATATTTCGGTGTTGGTTGCCGGTCTGACGCCAACACTGGCGGCCTGGCTGGTCGAAAGCTCGCAGAATCTGATGATGCCAGCCTATTACCTGATGGTAGTGGCGGTGGTTGGTTTAATCACCGGCGTAACCATGAAAGAGACGGCAAATCGTCCGTTGAAAGGTGCAACACCGGCGGCGTCAGATATACAGGAAGCGAAGGAAATTCTCGTCGAGCATTACGATAATATCGAGCAGAAAATCGATGATATTGACCACGAGATTGCCGATTTGCAGGCGAAACGTACCCGCCTGGTGCAGCAACATCCGCGAATTGATGAATAAGCTGAAACGGATGGCCTGATGTGACGCTGTCTTATCAGACCAACAATTGAACTCTTAAGGTTCACTTAATCTCTGCCGCGCATACTCTCCTCCAGGTTAACGGAGGAGAGTGCAATGAAAAACCGTGTTTATGAAAGTTTAACTACCGTGTTCAGCGTGCTGGTGGTCAGCAGCTTTCTTTATATCTGGTTTGCCACGTACTGATCTTTCTTCAGCCGTATCCAGGCGCGCGTGCCAGAAGTCTCTTGCCGGTTTTGCAGGAAAAACTGCCCGTGATGCAACTGTGTAATGCGGCTGACAATACTTAACCCCAGACCAATCCCGCCATAACGGCTGTCCATACGTACAAACGCTTTACTCAACTCCCCGCATTTACTCTCATCAATACCTGGTCCTTCATCTTCAACTGCCATGACCGCTCCGCCATCTTCTTGCAGCTTAATCATAATGTTGCTGCCTTGCGGGCTGTAACGATGGGCGTTTTCTACCAGGTTTCGCAATAACATCCGCAGCAGGGTTGCATCACCCTGAACGGTGATGTCGGCGGTGCTCTCTGGCAATAGCAGGGTTTGCTGTCGCTGGTCGAGCATGGTACTGAGTTCGTCATACGAGGGGAGAATGACATCTTCCAGCAGTTTTACATGTTGATAATTACCGGAAGAAAATGACTGTCCGGCACGCGCCAGTTGCAGCAGCTGGGAGACGCTCTCCATCATCTGATCAAGCCGTGCCACTAACGGTGCTACATCAATGTGATGCGTTTTCGCCAGCAGTTCCAGATGCAAACGTACCCCCGCCAGTGGCGTTCGCAGTTCGTGCGCGACGTCAGCGGTAAACAACCTTTCGTTATCCAGCGTGCTGGTCAGGCGACTGACCAGATCGTTTAACGCCGAAACCACCGCTTCGATTTCGAGGGTGGCGCTGTGAATGGCAATGGGCGTTAAGTTGTCGGCGGTGCGCGCTTCCAGCTCTTTTTGCAGCTCCGCCAGCGGGCGGGTGATGCGGCGTACCGCCTGATAGCAGATAAATAGCGTCAGGCTGACCATAAAGACGCCGGGGACAATCAGGCTGGCGACCGCCTCGCGGATCTCACGCATGATGTGGCGATCGTTGTTGCGATTGTCGCGTAGCGCCTGCTCAAACAGCTGAATCTGCTCGGTACTTTCATGCCATAGCCAGAAGACGCTGATCAGCTCAAACACCAACAAAATGGCCCCGATGGTCAATATCAGCCGTTGGCGCAGCGATATTGGTCGGCGCAGAAAACGCATCAGATTCAATTAGTTTTCCTCATTAGCGACAAGCATATAGCCAAAGCCGCGCACGGTGCGGATACGGGCTTTGCCCACTTTGTCGCGCAGATTGTGGATATGCACTTCCAGGGTGTTGGTCGAGGGTTCATTGTCCCAGTTATAGATGTCGTTGTAGAGAATTTCCCGATGCACCGGACTGCCTGCTTTGAGCATTAACCGTGACAGCAGAGCATATTCTTTGGGCGTCAGAATCAACTCTTCACCGCCCATCCATACCTGACGGCGACCCATGTTCAGCGTCAGATTGCCAACAATCAGCTCACTTTCGCCCTGATTATTATGGCGTCGTAGCAGGGCGCGGATACGGGCATGTAACTCTTCCAGCGCAAAAGGCTTCACCAGATAGTCGTCGGCACCGACATCCAGCCCGGCGATTTTGTCGGTCAGCGTATCGCGAGCGGTGAGGATCAGTACCGGCAGGGTATATTTTTTCTGCCGGATACGGGCGAGAAAATGCAGTCCATCTTCGTCGGGTAACCCTAAATCCAGTACCACCAGGCTGTAATGACCGGCCTCAAGGCTTTGTTCCGCCATCCGCGCGGTTGTCACGCCATCGCACGCGTAGCCTTCGGTTTGCGCCGCCAGAATCAGTCCCTGCAATAACAGCGTATCGTCTTCAACAATCAGAATTTTCATTCACTCACTCTCCTGCAAGTTTGCAGAATATCATCCGCAGCCTGGTAATACTTCGTCTCAACGCCAGTTAATCCCAATAGCGTGGAGAATAAATTGTCTTGTGAATAGTGTTGCGTTTGCGCCTGTTTTTGCAGGCAGTTCTGGTCAACCTGATACCGTTTTTGATAATCCTCCGACAGCCACAGCAGCATCGGCACCTGTTTTTGGCTATCCGGGGCGATGGCATAAGGCAGACCGTGCAGATAGATGCCATTTTCACCTAACGATTCACCGTGGTCAGAAAGATAAACCAGGCTGGTGGTAAATTTATCCTGATGTTCTTTCAGCAGATTAATCGCTTTATCAACAATATAGTCGACGTAAACCAGCGTGTTGTCGTAAGTGTTCACCAGTTGCTCTTTGGTACAGGTCTGGATCTCATTGGTGTCGCAGGTTGGGGTAAATTTCCTGAACTGCGGCGGATAGCGGTTGTAATAGGTCGGACCGTGGCTGCCGATGGTGTGTAAGACAATCACGCCATCACCCTGCAGGTTATTGATGTACTCTTCCAGCCCGTGGAACAGCACTTCGTCATAGCATTCGCCGTTGATGCACTGACCAGGCAGATTCAGCGCGGTGACGTTCTGGTGAGGCACGCGGTCGCAGGCACCTTTACAGCCACCATCGTTGTCATTCCACAGCACGTTGATGCCCGCTCGCTGAATGATATCCAGCACGCCTTCCTGGTGCTGTGCCAGCTCTTCTTTGTAATGCTCACGCGGCATATCCGAGAACATGCACGGTACTGAAACTGCCGTTGCCGTGCCGCAAGATGCGGTATTAGGGAAATAGACCACGTTATCTTTCGCCAACCGCGGGTTAGTTTCACGCGGGTAGCCGTTGAGGGAGAAGTTCTCCGCCCGCGAGGTTTCGCCGACAATCAGGATGGTCAAATTTTTACGTTTTTCGTTCTGCATTAACGGGTTGCGGTGCGCGTCTTCACCAATTCGCACCAGCGGCAGATTTGCCAGTCGCTGATGGGAGTACCATGACCAGCTGGCAACAATGCTGTTAGAGGGGCTTAAGGACTTCACCAGCTCTTTGTTGTTGCGGAACAACGAGGCGTAGTCTTTATAAAATAGTGCGGCGACCAGCAAAATCAGCAGTACAGAAACCAGAATATTGGCTCCACGGAAAAGAACACTGCGCAGACGCGAGGTGGCAGGTTTGATTTTAATCCAGCAGGCAATCAGCGCAGCAAGCACGCCGCTGAATCCCAGCGTTAATAACATTTGCGGTGTCATCAGCGCATAGCTTTCTGCCGGAGTGGTATCAATAATATTGGCAATCATCGAGCGGTCGATGACGATGCCGTAAGTCATTATGAAATATTGTGCAGCCGCGCCAACCAGAATAAACAGGCAGGCCAGCGGTCGATTAAGCCATAAGAAAGAGCTTAGTGTCAGGACAATATTAATCACGCTGAAGGCGACGACCGGCATCGACAAGAAAACCAGTACGTTATGCAGCGAGTCCAGCGGCAGCGCCTGCAACACCTGTTTAAAAAAGGCAATATTCAGGCAGATAGAGATATAAAAAGCGGCTAACAATAGCCAGGCGAGTAAATTCAAAGAGGGTCTTTTTAGTAGGCACTTCAACATCACGGTGTTTCCATCGAACAAAGTGCGCATATGCTCGCAAAGCAAAATTAAGCCAACCTTAAGTTCTTAAGGTTGGCTTTTATCTTTGCTGGATTAAGGGGAATTAATCTTTGCTTATTGGTGCATCTAAGGGATACGGGTTTTTATGCAGCCGGTTGTAATTCAGCGCATACATGGCGGTGATGACCATCAGGGTGACAAATGACCACATAACCTCTTTCGCCCCGGACCCCACCACGGCCCAGATGCAGTAGAGGAAGGCAATGGTAGTAACTGCCAGATATGCCGGGCGTGCTTTACCAAAGTGACCGTGTCCGAGCAGCAGTAATGCCGCACAGGTGTAAAGATATGGCACCAGTGTAAAGATGACCGAGACGGAAGAAACCAGACCGAATTCTTTGGTCGCGTTTGGTGAAATGCTGCTGAGCTGGAAGATGGTCATCAAAATACCGACGATAATCAGCCCCGCCACTGGCGTACCCGCTTTATTTACACGGGCAAAAATCGGTGGGAACAGTCCGTCATCGGCAGCGGCTTTCGCCGTTTGACCCGCCAGCAATGTCCAGCCGCCCAGTGAACCTAAGCAACCCGCAGCTGCGCAGAAGGAAACAATGGCCCCGGCGGTGTCACCCAACGCCATCCGTGCGGCATCACCGAATGGCGAGGCAGAAACGCGCAGTGCGGCATTAGGGATCATCCCCATAATCGCGGTGGTGGAGAGCACATAGCAAACGGCGGCAATCAATACCCCACCGATGGTGGCGATAGGGACATTGCGTTTCGGGTTTTTCACCACACCTGCGGCAACGGAGGCACTTTCCACACCGATGAACGACCACAGCGTAACGTTAAGGGTACTTTGAATTGCACCGAAAGTGCCCAGGCCGCTGACGTTCCATGCCGCCATATAGGTTTCACCACGGAACCAGAACCAGCCAAATACGGCAATCCCGACGATGGGGATCAGCGCCAGCACGGTGGCAACGGCCTGCACACGGGTGATCATTTTCGGACCGACAATGTTCAGCAGGACGAAGATCCACAGCACCACGACGCAGGTGATGGTTAATACCAATGGATCTTTCAGAATCGGGAAGAAGTAACTTAAATATCCTACGCCAATGACCACCATGGCGATATTGCCGATCCAGCAGGCCAGCCAGTAGAGGACGTTGGTTTGATAACCGAGAAACGGGCCAAAGCAGCGGCGGGCGTAAGCGTAAGAACCACCAGGACTTGGGTCGAGGAACGACATTTTGGCGTATACCATCGAGAGCCCCAGCGCACCGATAATCGTCACCAACCATCCATAAATGGCAATCCCGCCGGTGGAGGCCAGGTTTGCAGGTAACAGAAAAACACCTGACCCCATAATATTCCCCGACACCATCAGGGTGACGGGGATTAAGCCCACTTTGTGAGCATCAGCATCCGAAGACATAATTAAACTCCTGCGAAGGCGAGCTTCGTGACAATAAATTACGTCATATCATACGCCTGCATTCGATAGTTGAATTATTATCGACCGGGTTATCGCTGATGCCGTTATTAATATAGCTCTTCGTTAAGGTTAAAAATCAGGCGACAGTGCGTTCTCTGTGCTGACTAACATAATGCAGCGGCGTCATACCGTAGAAGTCTTTAAAGACAGAAATAAAGTACGACGTACTGTTGTAGCCGCAGGACTGTGATACCTGAGAGATATTTTTACCGTCCATCATTAATTCATTTACGGCATAACGCATGCGGCAGGTGGTGATTATTTGGCTATAACTGGTGTTTTCGCTTTTCAACTTTTTCTTTAACAGACTTGGGCTAAGACATAAACAACTGGCTACCATACTAAGATTCCAGTCTTTGTGAATATCGCTTTCAATAATTTGATAAACGCTGTCACTTACACAATTACGTAACATATACATCATTAATGAAAGGAATTTTTTACTGTCGAGAAAACGGGATAGCACCGTGAATAATAATGCGCGTGTTCGTTCCTTTTCTGACTCAGTTTCTGCGGGCATCATGCTGTGTTGCGCGGCAACGCGAAAGACGTCTGGCGTCAGGCATGGCAGGGTGAGTATGGGCGTAGCGCTACGTTGCCATACTGGTATTTGCGAGAGATCTTTATTCAGAAACCGGAGGTAATCTTTGATGATGTCGTGACTAATATGAGCAACCAAAGTGTTGTTAAGAGAGGAGACGTCGATAATATTATTTTCACAATTTAATAACGCCATATGGTTAGCTTTAAGGCTAATAGGTTCTTTCCCATTCACCCTTATCCAGACATCTTTTTCAGTCAATAAAACAATACAAGGTTGGTCGCTGCAAATCCTCATACATGTACTCCTGAGTGCAAATAAAAGACCAGTTCTCGCTAAAGCAAAGCGATACCGGGAAATGGTTATATAATTGTATGATGAATATAAACATGCATAAAAATAACGAGTTTTACTAATATTACAAATTTTTATAGTAATTTTTCATGTACATATTTTTTTACAGGATAAATAACAGGCAAAAAAAAGCGCGGGGTGGGGCCGCGCAAAAAGTATGACATTTTTGTTTGCAGCAATTTTTATGAAAACGTTGCCATACTCAAAAGGCCTAAGGCCAGGCGGCGTAATGTTATTTAAACAATTACGCCTTCAGCGGAATAGTGGTTACGCTTTCACGCACATAACGTGGTAAATACCGTCAATAATTTCAGTCCCTTCAGTTTCGTGTTCAAATCCAGGGAAATGGTGGTCCCAGGATTGCAGCGAGCGTAAATAACTTACTTGCGGACTGTTTTTATCGCCGAAGTTTTCACCAGACAGCAGCATCGGGATTCCTGGCGGATACGGGATAACTGAGTTTGCCGCGATGCGTCCTGGCAGATTTTCAATGGATACCAGTTCGACATTGTTGTCGACAATCGCGTTGTACGCTTCACGCGGGGTGATTTCCGCCATCGGCAGGCCGGAATAGGCTTCGTTCAACCGTGCGCCAGGGTTGTTTTCTTTCAGCCAGGCAAACATGGTGTCACCCAGATCGTGAATCCCCATGTTCGCGTAAGTGTCAGGATATTGTTCAACAAGTTCCGGCATCACCTGCGCCAGCGGTGTGTTGGCGTCATAGTGGCGTTTGAAGGAGCAAAGGGTGTTAACCAGAGTCCCCCATTTCCCACGGGTTACGCCCATAGAGAACAGGAACATAATTTGGAAGTCAGTGGTGCGGGTAGGCACAATGCCGTGGCGACCAAGCCAGGCAGTGACCAGCGCCGCCGGAACACCGGTTTCTTCCAGTTCACCATCTTCACCCATTCCCGGAGCAAGGATGCTGACTTTAATTGGGTCGAGCATACTCCAGTTATCCGGAATATCTTTGAAGCCGTGCCAGCTTTCGCCCGGATGCATTACCCAGCAGTCCTGAACGGTGGTCAGCAGTTTGGTTGGTGCGTCAGCAAAGTCATAGGTTTTGCCGGTTTGTGGGTCGGTGACGACTTCTTTGTTCCACGGTTTGAAGAACCAGCTACCGTCAGCGGTGAACTCTTTATACAGCCGCGCCATCGCCTGACGAAAATCAACCGCTTCGTCAATCACTTCTTGTGTCAGTGACAGGCCGCTGTTGCCGTCCATCATCGACACCGCCACGTCGTTGGATGCGCAGATGGCATACAGCGGGGAGGTGGTGGCATGCATCATGTAGGCCTGGTTGAAGCGGGAGAAGTTAATCGCCCCACGACCTTCACGTACATGAATATAAGAAGCCTGTGACAGCGCATTCAGCAGTTTGTGGGTGGAGTGGGTGGCGAAAACGGTAGGACCGTTGTGATCGCCAGGTTCGCCGCGCATGGCATAGTGATCGGCATAGATCGGGTTGAAACGTGCATAGCCGTACCAGGCTTCGTCAAAGTGCAGACGATCGGAGGTTTTTTCCAGCAGATCCTGCGCTTCTTTAGCGTTATAACACACGCCGTCATAGGTGCAGTTGGTCACCACGCAGTAAGACGGTTTTTGCCCAGCTTTGTCTTTAGTCAGCGGGCTTTCACTGATTTTCTTCTGCAAGGTTTCAGGTTGCATTTCCTGCGGATAGATTGGCCCGATAATGCCGTAGCGGTTGCGGCTTGGCACCATGTAGACTGGTTTCGCGCCTGTCAGCATCAAGCCTTGTTCGATGGATTTATGGCAATTACGGTCAACGACCACGACATCGTTATCGGTCATGCAAGCCTGCATGATGGTGCGGTTAGAGCCGGAAGTACCGACGACTACCGACCAGGAGCGATCGGCACCAAATACGCGTGCGGCATATTTTTCGCTTTCGCCAAATGCGCCAGTATGGTCAAGCAAAGAACCGAGGGAAGTTCGTTCGATGCCCATGTCGGTGCGAAACAGATTTTCACCATAGTAGTCATGGTAGAAACGTCCGGCGGGTGTTTTGGTAAAACCAACGCCGCCCTGGTGGCCTGGCGCTGCCCAGGAATATTCATGGATGTCACTATATTTCATCAGCGCGCTGAACAGTGGCGGCAACAGCTGCTGGCGGTAGCGGGTCATCGCGGCAACGGCGCGTCCGGCGATAAAGTCGGCGGTATCTTCCAGAATCCAGGCGAATTCATCGACAAGCTCCAGCAGATCCCGGTCCATTGCGGCGAGGGCTTTTTCCCGATCGCCCAACAGGAAGACCGGCACGTTTTGTTGGCGCTCATGAAGCTTACCGATCAATTGTCTGACGTTTTGATGTTCGTCCGGATGTTCCATTTGATAGCTGAACATCAGGCAGTCAATGGCTTCGTTTGAAGAGAGAATGGCAAAACCATCATCAAAGGAGGTGGATTTAATCACGGTAACATTTTGCTGGCTTAAAGCATCTGCCAGACGCTCAACGGCGTTACCGACCCAGGTGTCTTGATGGAGAAACTCGCTTTCAACAATTAATACTTTCATCATTGCTTACCCGGTTATGAAGGAATCTTCGTTGCGGGCAAGTATCTTCCGGCCTTTTCGGGCTGTAAAGCGCGTGAAAAACAAACATTTTTGAAATATTTAGTTTTATAAACAATACGTTATGTGATTATTTTAAATTATTTTCACTGCTTATTATCGACGGCTAAACTATTTTTTTGGCTGATACTGATATCGTCTTTAGCCGGGAAACGTCTGGCGGCGCTGTTGGCTAAGTTTGCGGTATTGTTGCGGCGACATGCCGACATATTTGCCGAACGTGCTGTAAAAACGACTACTTGAACGAAAGCCTGCCGTCAGGGCAATATCGAGAATACTTTTATCGGTATCGCTCAGTAACGCGCGAACGTGGTTGATGCGCATCGCGGTAATGTACTGTTTCATCGTCAATTGCATGACCCGCTGGAATATCCCCATTGCATAGTTGGCGTTAAGTTTGACGTGCTCAGCCACATCGTTGATGGTCAGCGCCTGATCATAGTTTTCGGCAATAAAGCCCAGCATCTGGCTAACATAAAATTGCGCATGGCGCGAGACGCTGTTTTTGTGTGTGCGCGAGGTTTTATTGACCAGAATCGGTTCCCAGCCAGAGAGGCTAAATCGCTTGAGCATCAGGCCAATTTCATCAATGGCGAGCTGGCGAATTTGCTCGTTCGGACTGTTTAATTCCTGCTGCCAGCGGCGCACTTCAAACGGGCTAAGTTGCTGTGTGGCCAGTGATTTGATCACCATGCCGTGAGTGACGTGGTTAATCAGGTCTTTATCCAGCGGCCAGGAGAGAAACAGATGCATCGGCAGATTAAAAATCGCCATGCTCTGACAGGTTCCGGTATCTGTTAGTTGGTGCGGTGTACAGGCCCAGAACAGCGTGATATGACCCTGATTGATATTCACTTTTTCATTGTTGATCAGGTATTCCACATCGCCATCGAAAGGCACATTCACTTCGACCTGACCATGCCAGTGGCTGGTGGGCATGATATGCGGTGCGCGAAACTCAATCTCCATCCGCTGGTATTCCGAATACAGCGACAGCGGGCTGCGGGTCTGTTTTTCGTCGCTGCTGCACATAAACGTATCTGTATTCATGGATGGCTCTCTTTCCTGGAATATCAGAATTATGGCAGGAGTGAGGGAGGATGACTGCGAGTGGGAGCACGGTTTTCACCCTCTTCCCAGAGAGGCGAGGGGAGCGTCCGAGCATCATGAGGCCGAAAACTCTGCTTTTCAGGTAACTTATTACCATAAACTCAGATTTACTGCTGCTTCACGCAGGATCTGAGTTTATGGGAATGCTCAACCTGGAAGCCGGAGGTTTTCTGCAGATTCGCCTGCCATGATGAAGTTATTCAAGCAAGCCAGGAGATCTGCATGATGACTGCACCCAAAATTACATTTATCGGCGCTGGTTCGACGATTTTCGTTAAAAATATTCTTGGTGATGTGTTCCATCGCGAGGCGCTGAAAACGGCGCATATTGCCCTGATGGACATTGATCCCACCCGCCTGGAAGAGTCGCATATTGTGGTGCGTAAGCTGATGGATTCAGCAGGGGCCAGCGGCAAAATCACCTGCCACACCCAACAGAAAGAAGCCTTAGAGGATGCCGATTTTGTCGTGGTGGCATTTCAGATTGGCGGTTATGAACCTTGCACGGTGACTGATTTCGAGGTCTGTAAGCGGCATGGTCTGGAACAAACCATTGCCGATACGTTGGGGCCGGGCGGTATTATGCGCGCGCTACGTACCATTCCGCATCTGTGGCAAATTTGCGAGGACATGACGGAAGTCTGCCCCGATGCCACCATGCTCAACTATGTTAACCCAATGGCGATGAATACCTGGGCGATGTATGCCCGCTATCCGCATATCAAACAGGTCGGGCTGTGCCATTCGGTGCAGGGAACGGCGGAAGAGCTGGCGCGTGACCTCAATATCGACCCAGCTACGCTGCGTTACCGTTGCGCAGGTATCAACCATATGGCGTTTTACCTGGAGCTGGAGCGCAAAACCGCCGACGGCAGTTATGTGAATCTCTACCCGGAACTGCTGGCGGCTTATGAAGCAGGGCAGGCACCGAAGCCGAATATTCATGGTAATACTCGCTGCCAGAATATTGTGCGCTACGAAATGTTCAAAAAGCTGGGCTACTTCGTCACGGAATCGTCAGAACATTTTGCCGAATATACGCCGTGGTTTATTAAGCCAGGTCGTGAGGATTTGATTGAGCGTTATAAAGTACCGCTGGATGAGTACCCGAAACGCTGCGTCGAGCAGCTGGCGAACTGGCATAAAGAGCTGGAGGAGTATAAAAACGCCTCCCGGATTGATATTAAACCGTCACGGGAATATGCCAGCACAATCATGAACGCTATCTGGACTGGCGAGCCGAGTGTGATTTACGGCAACGTCCGTAACGATGGTTTGATTGATAACCTGCCACAAGGATGTTGCGTGGAAGTAGCCTGTCTGGTTGATGCTAATGGCATTCAGCCAACCAAAGTCGGTACGCTACCTTCGCATCTGGCCGCCCTGATGCAAACCAACATCAACGTACAGACGCTGCTGACCGAAGCTATTCTTACGGAAAATCGCGACCGTGTTTACCACGCCGCGATGATGGACCCGCATACTGCCGCCGTGCTGGGCATTGACGAAATATATGCTCTTGTTGACGACCTGATTGCCGCCCACGGCGACTGGCTGCCAGGCTGGTTGCACCGTTAAAACGCGACTAAACGCTACTGCGCCGGGGGAATTATTCCGGCGCACACCTCTGACGATACCAATAACAGAAGGCGGGCGTTGGTAACAGCGACCCGATACCCTATGAGCATTTCAATGACTACAAAACTCAGTTATGGATTTGGAGCGTTCGGGAAGGATTTTGCGATCGGCATTGTGTATATGTACCTCATGTATTACTACACCGATGTCGTTGGGCTGTCTGTGGGTTTGGTCGGTACTTTGTTTCTGGTGGCGAGGATCTGGGATGCTATTAACGATCCGATTATGGGATGGATTGTAAATGCTACGCGATCGCGATGGGGTAAGTTCAAACCCTGGATCCTGATCGGTACGTTGGCAAACTCTGTAATCTTATTTCTCCTCTTTAGTGCGCATCTGTTTGAAGGTACTACTCAGATTGTCTTTGTTTGCGTGACCTACATCCTCTGGGGCATGACTTACACCATTATGGATATTCCCTTCTGGTCGCTGGTTCCAACCATCACGCTCGATAAACGTGAGCGCGAACAACTGGTTCCTTATCCGCGTTTTTTTGCCAGTCTGGCAGGCTTTGTTACGGCAGGTGTGACGCTACCATTTGTTAATTATGTCGGCGGTGGCGATCGGGGATTTGGCTTTCAGATGTTCACTCTGGTACTAATCGCCTTTTTTATTGTTTCAACCATCATCACTTTGCGCAATGTGCATGAAGTCTTTTCGTCAGACAATCAACCGTCTGCTGAAGGAAGCCATCTGACACTTAAAGCCATCGTTGCGCTAATTTATAAAAACGATCAGCTTTCATGCCTCTTGGGTATGGCTCTTGCTTATAATGTAGCCAGCAACATTATTACCGGATTTGCTATCTATTATTTCTCATATGTTATTGGTGATGCGGATTTGTTCCCCTATTATCTGTCGTATGCGGGAGCTGCTAACCTGGTGACGTTAGTATTCTTCCCACGCTTAGTTAAATCATTATCCCGACGCATTTTATGGGCCGGAGCATCTATTCTTCCGGTGTTAAGCTGTGGTGTTCTCCTGTTAATGGCATTAATGAGCTATCACAACGTCGTCCTCATTGTGATTGCGGGTATTTTGCTGAATGTGGGAACGGCGCTTTTCTGGGTATTACAGGTCATCATGGTGGCAGATACCGTTGATTACGGTGAATATAAACTGCACGTACGCTGTGAAAGTATCGCTTACTCCGTGCAGACTATGGTGGTGAAGGGCGGTTCAGCCTTTGCGGCTTTTTTCATTGCGGTTGTGTTAGGGATGATTGGCTATGTACCGAATGTTGAACAGTCTACGCAAGCCCTATTAGGTATGCAGTTTATTATGATTGCTCTACCAACTCTGTTTTTCATGGTAACGCTGATTCTCTACTTCCGTTTCTATCGCCTCAATGGCGACACGCTGCGCAGGATCCAGATTCATCTGCTGGATAAATATCGCAAAGTACCGCCCGAGCCTGTTCATGCTGATATTCCGGTCGGTGCAGTGAGTGATGTGAAAGCCTGACGTGGACAATAGCTAACGAAAATGGCCTGATGCGATATGTTTATCAGGCCACGTCTTAATGTAATGCTTTGGATTTGCAAATTTTGTAGACCGGATAAGGAATTCACGCCGCATCCGGCATCAACAAAGCGCACGTTGTTATCCGGTTATCAAGCCAAAGCGCCGTAGCTGGCGGCAATGAAAGCGAGCGAGGAATATCACCGTCGTTAATGCGCCAAGCAGCGCGCAGAACATATCGGATTGCGTGTCCCACTGGTCGCCCTGGGTGCCGAGAAAATCATCCGCTCCCTGGCCCATTGCCAGCGCCGCCCACCACTCGATTAATTCATACATCGCGCTTATCGCCAGCGCCACGCAGCAGACCAGGAACGCCACCATTTTACGTCCGCGCACGTACATCCCGCGCACGAGAATTTCTCGTGCCACCAGTGCAGGCACCAGCCCCTGGAAAAAATGCCCCAGCTTGTCATACGGATTACGGCTCAACCCCAGCCATTCCTGCACCTCAAAACCGATGGGGACTTTCGCGTAGGTGTATTGCCCGCCGACCATCAGGATGATGGCGTGAAAGAAAATGAGCGTATAGAGCAGCGGCGTTAACGGATAACGTTTAGCGGTGGCAAGCAGTAGCGGCACGACAATAATCACCGGTGTCACT
The DNA here is from genome assembly GCF_046487665.1 of Escherichia sp. WS1152. Taxonomy (NCBI): domain Bacteria; kingdom Pseudomonadati; phylum Pseudomonadota; class Gammaproteobacteria; order Enterobacterales; family Enterobacteriaceae; genus Escherichia; species Escherichia sp. WS1152. The sequence goes on from NZ_JBJQJA010000014.1 coordinate 19,201, forward strand.
TCCATCAGCCAGGTGAGTTTGTCATGGGCCGAAATGCCGGTATAAATCAGGATTAACGTTAGCGCCAGTGCGCCGGTGTTAAGAATTAACGGCTTGAGTGTGCGGGTCATGGTGAGTTCGCAAGTCAGGGAAAATACTGACTATTCACCAGCAAGCGTGAAATTACAATCGCAAAAGAGGTGGCCCAGGGGGATCACCTGGCAGCATGCTGCCAGGCGCTGGGCCGAAGAGGTTACTTAGTGCAGTTCGCGCACTGTTTGTTGACGATCTGCTGGAAGAAGTCGTTACCTTTGTCATCGACCAGGATAAACGCCGGGAAATCTTCTACTTCGATTTTCCAGATAGCTTCCATACCCAGCTCCGGATAAGCGACGCATTCCAGATGCTTGATGCTCTGCTGCGCCAGTACCGCCGCCGGACCGCCGATGCTACCGAGGTAGAAGCCGCCGTGTTTATGACACGCGTCGGTAACCTGCTGACTGCGGTTACCTTTCGCTAGCATGATCATGCTGCCGCCGTGGGATTGCAGCAGATCCACATAGGAGTCCATACGACCTGCGGTGGTTGGGCCAAGTGAACCTGATGGATAACCGGCAGGGGTTTTCGCCGGACCCGCGTAGTAGATCGGGTGATCTTTGATGTACTGCGGAAGTTCTTTACCGGCGTCAATCAGCTCTTTCAGCTTGGCGTGTGCAATATCTCGGCCCACGATAATGGTGCCGGTGAGCGACAAACGAGTGGAAACCGGATATTGCGAAAGCTGGGCGAGGATCTCTTTCATCGGGCGGTTAAGGTCAACTTTCACCGCTTCGCCTTCACCGGCCTGGCGCAGTTCTTGTGGAATGTACTGGCCTGGGTTGTGTTCCAGTTTTTCGATCCAGATACCTTCGCGGTTGATTTTCGCTTTAATGTTACGGTCAGCGGAGCAGGAGACGCCCATGCCGACCGGGCAGGATGCGCCGTGACGTGGCAGACGGATAACGCGAATGTCGTGCGCGAAGTATTTACCGCCAAACTGCGCGCCAAGACCGAGTTTCTGGGCCTCTTCCAGCAGTTCCTGTTCCAGCTGGACATCGCGGAACGCCTGACCATGTTCGTTCCCTTCCGTCGGCAGTTCATCGTAATAGTGAGCGCTTGCTAACTTGACGGTTTTCAGGTTGGTTTCCGCAGACGTACCGCCAATCACAAACGCGATATGGTACGGCGGGCAGGCTGCAGTACCGAGGGTACGCATTTTCTCGACGAGGAAGTTTTTCAGTTTGCCGGGAGTCAGCAGGGCTTTGGTTTCCTGGTAGAGATACGTTTTGTTGGCAGAGCCGCCGCCTTTCGCAACGCAAAGGAATTTGTACTCATCGCCATCTACCGCGTACAGGTCGATTTGCGCAGGCAGGTTAGTGCCGGTGTTGACCTCTTTGTACATGTCCAGCGCCGCGTTTTGCGAGTAGCGCAGGTTATCTTCGATATAGGTGTTATAGACGCCTTTCGACAGCGCTTCTTCATCACCGCCACCGGTCCACACGCGCTGGCCTTTTTTACCGACGATGATCGCGGTGCCGGTATCCTGGCAGGTCGGCAGCACGCCTTTGGCGGCGATTTCGGAGTTTCTTAAGAATTGCAGCGCCACGTACTTGTCGTTTTCGCTGGCTTCTGGATCGTGAAGAATAGCCGCAACCTGTTTCTGGTGTGCCGGGCGGAGCATAAAAGAAGCGTCGTGAAAGGCTTGCTGCGCCAGCAGGGTCAGGGCTTCTGGTTCCACTTTCAGGATGGTTTCGCCGTCGAAGTCGGCAACGCTAACGTAATCGGAAGTGAGTAGATAGTATTCGGTATTGTCTTTCCCCATCGGGAAAGGTGCCTGGTAGATAAAGGGTTTGTTTGACATAGCTTCCAGCCTGTAACTCTGTATTTGTTATTCGAAAATGGCGTGCCGCGTAGTCACGGGCGGCACGCAAAGTGCATTTATAAGAACCCGTACATCGCGGCGAAGATCCAGCCGAAGACGCACGATACGCTCACACCAATCAACCCCGGCAGAATAAAGCTGTGGTTGATGACGAAGCGACCGATGTGGGTGGTGCCGGAACGGTCAAACTGAATCGCTGCCAGATCGCTCGGATAAGTCGGCAGGATGTAATAACCGTAGCAAGCCGGTGCTGAAGCCACGATGTATGCCGGATCAACGCCGATCGCCAGCGCGACCGGAACAATCGCCGCCAGCGCCGCAGCCTGAGAGTTTACAAACTTGGAAACCAGCAGCAGAACAATGGCATACGCCCACGGATACTCTTTCACCATTTCACCCAGTACGCCCTGAATTTCAGACATATGCGCACCGAACATGGTTTCTGCCATCCATGCGATACCGTACACCGCCACGATGGCGATCATACCGGAACGGAAGACTTCGTTTTTTGAGATAGACGCGGGATTGGTTTTGGTCAGGATAATAATCAGCGCCCCGGTCAGCAGCATAAACATCTGAATAACCAGTACCATCGACAGCGGTTTGCCGCCGAAGGATGGACGCAGGTCCGAATCAGCACCAAGAAGGGCGACTACAGCGATTGCCCCGAGGAAAATCCACATTGCCAGCCAGTTGCTTTTCGGCAGTTTTTTATCGAGCAGCGTCGCGGTATCACCGTAAACATACTCACGGTTTTCCGGTACGGAGATGAATTTCTGGAACTCTTCGTCTTTATCCAGATCTTTACCGCGGAACCAGCTGAAGATACCGATCGCCAGGATACCGATTAACGTCGATGGAATGGTGATTGCCAGCAGATCGAGGAACTCAAGATGGCGACCATCAAAGGTGACATTACCCAGCATCGCAACCAGAGACACGACCGCAACCGACACCGGACTGGCGATAATCCCCATCTGTGCACCGATAGAACTTGCCGCCATCGGACGTTCCGGACGGATGTTGTTCTTAATGGCGACGTCGTAGATGATCGGCAGAATGGTGTAAACCACATGACCCGTACCGCAAAGAATGGTCAGTGTACAGGTCACAAACGGCGCGACAATTGAGACATATTTCGGGTTGCGGCGCAGCAGCTTCTCGGCAATTTGCAGCATGACATCAAGACCGCCCGAAGCTTGCAAGGTCGCCGATGCCGCCACCACCGCAATGATAACCAGCATGACATCAACCGGTGGTTTACCTGGCTGAAGGTGGAAGACGAAGACCAGAATGACCAGACCGATACCGCCTAATAAACCCAGCGCGATACCACCCTTTCTGGCACCATAAAACAGACATATCAGTATTATGATAAGTTGGATAGTAAATAACATGTGTGAACCCTCGCGATAATCCTATTTAAATTTTTGCTGAATAGATCACAGTCACGTTCTGTTTTGTATGAACTGTTTTCAGAGCCTGACTAAATATCCGTTTGGTCGTTACCGGCTTTAGCAAATACCTCACAGTAAATATTGGCTGATTAAAGCAGCGGCAAATTTATGCACTGTGATAAGCGGCTTTTTCAGAGAGAAAAACTCTCTGGCGATGGGTTTATAGTTTGTACTGCGCAGATGTTAATGTTTTGTTTGCTGTTATCTTATTGATATTTATCGGTCTATTTTTTGTTCTCAGGGCAGATATCATTAGGTTTAAAGATTAATCTGATCTACCCATTTGTGGGTAAAAATACACATAATGCGGGTGACATAATAGTTAATTAACTTTTGTTAGCGTTTTGAAATTAAAAACACCGTTCACCTGAAGAGATATTAATTTTTAGCGATGATGGAGGGATAATTATATTTGATCTGGCACAAGTTTTACTGATGAAGGATGTAACTTGTGCCAGGGGTATTTTGCATTACGGTAATAATTATTACTTACAGATAACCAGCGATCCGTTATTGGCAATATTGTTTCAGCAGTGAGTAGTGTTCTGCCTGAATACGGTAACGGTAAACCGGACGCCCCGTGACGCCATAATGGATACTGGTGAACAAGATGTGGCAGTTGACCAGCCAGATGAGGTATTTACGGCAGGAAACACGCGAGATGTTAACCTCGTTAGCCAGCTCGTCGGTTGAAAACTCATAGTCCTGATGCGCGTCAATCCACTGGCACAGCGTGCGTAACGTCTGCGGCGTTAAGCCTTTTGGCAAGCGACGAGGATCCTGTTCGTTGGAGCTGCTGCCGTGGATTAGCTGATCAAGCTCGGCCTGGTCATAATACTGATGTTTTTCCAGCGCCATTTTCTTTTGCCGCCAGCCGGTGAGCGCCTCTTCAAAGCGGGAAGCCTGGAAGGGTTTGATCAGGTAATCCACGACACCGTAATGCAGCGAATCTTTAATGGTTGCCGCATCGGCTGCGGAGGAGATGACAATCACATCACTTTTGCAACGCGCGTTATGCAGGACAGGCAGTAAATCGAGCCCGTTCTCTTTTTGCATATAGATATCGAGCAATATCAGGTCGATAGGCGTATCGCTATTGAAGATAATCTCTTTGGCTTTCTCCAGCGTCGAGGCTGTTCCACAGCATTGAAAGCCTGGGATTTGTGCTACGTATCGGCGATTCAGCTCCGCGACCATTGCGTCGTCATCGATAATTAATACATTGATCATCTGTTCGACCTCTCCCCGTCCCAGGGTATCTGGACAAAAAATTGTGTGAAAATCCCGGGTTCCGATTCCACGGCGATGCTGCCGCCGAGATTTTCTACCTGTTGTTTGACAAGTGCTAAACCGACGCCTCGCTCGCTTCCTTTTGTCGAGACACCTTTGTCAAAAATGTGATCGATTTTGTCGGGTGCGATCCCCGGTCCATCATCGTTAACTTCGCAGTGCAGCCAGCCGTGACGGTAGTGCAATGTTACGCTAATTTCGCCACCGGGTTCCGGTCCTAATGCTTCCAGCGCGTTTTCTATCAGATTTCCCAATGTGGTAATCAGCGTCGCGACCTGGTCCTCACTGCCGCTGTCTGGCAGCTGGCTTTCACTGTTTAAAATCAGCGTATGGCCTAAATCGGTCGCGCGGTTAATCTTGCTGATTAAAAAACCAGCGATAACCGGAGATTTGATCTTACCCAGCAGAGAGCCAATCTCTTCCTGATAGTTATTGGCTGTTTTGAGAATGTAATCTTCCAACTGCTTATAACTCTTCAGATGCAATAATCCGAGAATCACATGCAATTTATTCATAAATTCGTGGGATCGTTCACGAAGTGCGTCAGCATAGTTGACCAGACCATCGAGTCGCTGCATCAGTTTACGTACTTCAGTTTTGTCCCTGAAGGTTGAAATGGCACCGATGATAACGCCATTACTGCGCACCGGAACGGTGTTGATCAGTAATAGCCGATCTTTAATCGTAATCTCTTCGTCGCGGCGCGGGGTACCGTCGCGTAACACTTCCGAGACATCTACCACCTGTGACCACGAGTGGCTGAGCGTCGACAGTTTCTCATCGTCCTGCGACTTACGGTAATTCAGCAATTCTTGTGCGGCATCGTTGATCAGCGTGACCTCGCCGCGATCGTCCACGGCAACGACGCCTTCTTTGATAGACTGCAACATGGCCTGGCGTTGCTCAAACAGCGTGGAGATTTCGTAGGGTTCCAGGCCGAAAAGGATTTTTTTCAGTACCTTAACCAGAATGCAGGTGCCAATCAGTCCGACCAGCATGCCAAATAATACCGACCAGATAATGCTCCAGCGACTGTCATTGATCTGTTGGGTCACGCGGCTTAACTCAAGGCCGATCGCCACCACGCCAATTTGTTTATGATTTTCATCGTAGATGGGGGTAAATACGCGTAAAGCCTGCGCCAGAAAACCGCGATTGATAGCGACATTTTCTTCGCCATTCAGCGCTTTAAGGATGTCATCACCTTTAAATGGCTGACCAATACGCTGGGCTTCAGGATGCGAGTAGCGAAGACTTTGCATATCGGTAACGACAATAAACAGCAGATCGTTGCGTTTGCGCACGGCTTCCGCGATGGCCTGGATTCCGCTCTCCTGCGGTTTTTTCTGCAAGCCCTGACGGATTTCCGGCGAGTCGGCGAGAGTACGCGCCACTGCCAGTGCCTTGTTGGCTAGCCCGTCTCGCGTCATATCACTGATTTGCGAGAAGTAAATCAGATGCACCACCAATAGCACCGAGAACAGTACCGCGCTGACCATTAAGATCACTGTGGTACTCAATTTCATCGGACGTTTGCGTAACATGCGGTAGGGCAATGAATGTCTCATCAGCTTCCTTGTGTGACAAATTTCTTAAGCATTATCTCTGATGAGGCGGGTAATTCAAAGGGAGTAAGAATGATTGGCTATATAGGGGAAGAGACTCTGGCAACGGAAACTGCCAGTGCTGTATGAAGATTCCAGGGCTATGCTTATAGTGAAAACCATACTGATGAGAGAGGGAAGGTCATGGATCAGGCGCTACTTGACGGGGGTTATCGCTGTTATACCGGCGAAAAGATCGATGTCTATTTCAATACTGCAATATGTCAGCATTCTGGCAATTGCGTACGTGGTAACGGCAGGTTATTTAACCTCAAACGTAAGCCGTGGATCATGCCGGATGAAGTCGACGTTGCCACTGTGGTTAAAGTGATTGATACGTGCCCGAGCGGCGCGCTGAAATACCGTCATAAATAAGCGAGGGTAAAATGGAAATACGCGAAGGCCACAATAAATTTTACATTAATGATGAACAGGGCAAGCAAATCGCTGAAATTGTCTTTGTGCCGACCGGAGAGAATTTAGCGATTATCGAACATACCGATGTCGATGAAAGCCTGAAAGGGCAAGGGATTGGTAAACAGCTGGTTGCGAAAGTCGTGGAAAAAATGCGTCGGGAAAAACGAAAAATTATCCCATTATGTCCATTTGCGAAACACGAATTTGATAAAACGCGGGAGTATGATGATATTCGCAGTTGATGGGAGAGTACAGATTCACGATATTTTTCATGCTCTCTGCGGTGTGATGCAGGAGAGCATCTGAAGGGTAGGGGGATGCACAAAGAATGGGCAGAGAGCGCGTTTTTTTGTCCCAAGTCATCCCCTTTACTGAGCAAAAAAAAGAATATCTCCTATATGAGAATCATCAATCGGGGTTAATAAGTTTTGCGTCCCCAGAGTGTTCAATATTGATAGGAGTCATATTATGGAAGGTAAAAACAAGTTCAATACTTATGTTGTTTCTTTTGATTATCCATCATCTTATTCCTCAGTGTTCTTAAGGTTAAGATCATTGATGTATGATATGAATTTCTCCTCTATCGTGGCTGATGAATATGGGATACCACGACAATTGAATGAAAACTCCTTCGCAATAACGACATCGTTAGCCGCAAGTGAAATCGAAGATTTAATCAGGCTTAAATGCTTAGACTTACCGGATATTGACTTTGACCTGAACATTATGACAGTTGATGACTATTTCCGTCAGTTTTACAAGTAGCCAGGAAGGATAAGAAGAACATAAAAAATGGCACTATTCTCTAAAATATTAATTTTTTATGTGATTGGTGTGAACATATCCTTTATCATTATCTGGTTTATCTCACATGAGAAAACACATATTCGTTTACTTAGTGCATTCCTGGTCGGAATAACCTGGCCAATGAGTCTGCCTGTGGCATTACTTTTTTCTCTCTTTTAGGAGCTGTAGTTGAGTGGACCCGCTGGTTATCGTGAAACGAAGCGTCTCTCCTCAAAACTGGATTTGCGGAACGATGAACGAAGCAGTCGCCTGACTGCTTCGTTCATTAAAGTGAAATTTATTTCTGTGGGCGCATCGCCGGGAAGAGAATAACGTCACGAATAGTATGACTGTTTGTAAACAGCATAATCATTCGGTCGATACCAATACCCAGACCAGCGGTTGGCGGCAGACCATATTCCAGCGCAGTCACGTAATCTTCGTCATAGAACATGGCTTCGTCGTCACCTGCAGCTTTAGCGTTAACCTGTTCCTGGAAACGTTCAGCCTGATCTTCTGCGTCGTTTAATTCGCTAAAACCATTACCGATTTCACGACCACCGATGAAGAATTCAAAACGGTCGGTGATTTCCGGGTTAACATCATTACGGCGTGCCAGCGGTGACACTTCTGCCGGATATTCCGTAATAAAGGTTGGCTGAATCAGATGTGCTTCTGCCACTTCATCAAAGATCTCCGTGACAATACGTCCCAGCCCCCAGCTTTTCTCTACCGTAATTCCGATAGATTCAGCTAATGCTTTAGCAGCATCAAAATTATCCAGGTCGGCCATATCGGTTTCTGGACGATATTTTTTGATTGCTTCGCGCATGGTGAGTTTTTCAAACGGTTTGCCGAAATCAAACACATGCTCGCCATAAGTGACTTTAGTGGTACCCAGAACCTCTTGTGCCAGGGTGCGGAACAGGGACTCTGTCAGTTCAATCAAATCGTGGTAATCCGCATACGCCATGTAGAGTTCCATCATTGTGAACTCAGGATTATGGCGAACAGAAATACCTTCATTACGGAAGTTACGGTTGATTTCGAATACCCGTTCAAAACCGCCTACAACCAGACGTTTCAGATACAGCTCCGGCGCGATACGCAGATACATATCTAAATCCAGAGCATTATGATGGGTAATAAATGGGCGAGCAGATGCCCCACCTGGAATTACCTGCATCATCGGGGTTTCTACTTCCATAAAGCCGCGCGCGACCATGAACTGACGGATAGCGGCCAGAATTTTTGAACGGACAACAAACGTTTGACGGGATTTATCGTTAGCGATGAGGTCCAGATAACGTTGACGATAACGAACTTCCTGATCCTGCAGACCATGGAATTTATCTGGTAAAGGACGTAGTGCTTTAGTCAGCAGGCGCAGCTCAGTACAGTGAATGGAAAGCTCACCCGTTTGCGTCTTAAACAGCGTACCGCGGGCACCGATAATGTCACCCAGATCCCATTTTTTAAACTGATCGTTATAAACACCTTCTGGCAGGCTATCTCGTGCGACGTACAGTTGAATACGGCCACCGACATCCTGCAACGTTACAAAGGAGGCTTTCCCCATGATACGACGGGTCATCATTCGGCCAGCAACCGAGACTTCAATGTTTAAGGATTCCAGTTCCTGGTTATCCTTCGCATCAAACTCTTCGTGCAACTGGTCAGAGGTATGGTCGCGGCGAAAATCATTGGGAAACGCCACACCTTGCTGACGTAGTGCCGCCAGTTTTTCGCGGCGATTTCTCAGTTCATCGTTAAAATCAATAGCCTCATTGGCTCCCCGTGTTTCTTGTTCAGACATTTTGGTTCCTCTAAATCCAGCTTTCAATTTAGCGTAGATAAAGAGACAGATCGGTACACTGTATTATCTGCCTCGACTATTAATAACTCAGTTTATCTTATCGAAACTAACGCTTACCTCAAGTTGATATCACTAATAAATAACCATCAAAATGGTTTAAATGACTTATTAATCTCGATTTACTAGTGTGATAAACTGAAAGTTAATTTATTCATAACCAATTGTTTTTACGACAGTTAATCGTTGCTCTCCTGTACCATATTCGTCGGCGTGCTAAACAGGAAACGGGTAGCAAAGGCCAATACGACGATGATCGCGACACAAGCCAACGTCCACTCTCCCATCTGAGAAAAGAATCGCTGGTAAGCTGCAATTGCCATACCGCTAATTTGCGACTCTGTCGTCTGCTGTGCCACGACGCCTGCCAGCCAGTTGGCGACCGCGCCTGTTGCCAGCATATAAATCCCGGTTAATACGCCAGACATTTTCAGACGCGTGATTTGCGCAATCGCCACCGGGTCAATAAAGAGTTCGGCAAAGCCCATTAGCGCCAACCCGGATATCATCACGCCCATTGACGCTTGACCGTCAGCCGCTGCATGTCGGGCATCAAATGCCAACAACATAAAGCCACAAGCCATCAGCAGTAAGCCAAAGGCAAACTTCAGCCAGACGCGCAATGTTGAGTTGCCGCGGCTTTCTGGCGACGCCAGCCAGGCCAGTACAACCCCAGCGAGCATCACCGCAATTGCATTCACCGACTGGAATAGTGCTGTAGGTACTTCAATATTGAATGCCTGACGATTCACAAAGCGATCGATAAACAAGCTGATGGTACTGCCGCCCTGTTGTGCCAGTACCCAGAACAATGTCCCGACAAACATCAACAATACAATTTGCCAAAGAGCACGGCGGTGTTCGGGGAATTTGATCATCATGCGGGCAATGATTTGTGCGGCAATGAGGCAAACGATCGCCAGCAAATATCCGGACCAGTCGTTCTCCAGCAGCAGGGTAAAAAATACTGGGGCTAAACAGAGCATCACCACTAACCAGCTCCATACCGGTAAGGCAAATTTGACGCTAGTGAGCGCTTTTTTATCCATACTACGCGTGGACTGGAAATGACGATGCCCGCTTAAGAAAATCAACAAACCGATAAACATGCCGCCACCCGCAAGGGCAAAGCCAACATGCCATCCATACCACTGAGCAGCCAGGCCGCAGGCGATTGGGGCGGCGATAGAACCGATATTGCCCGCAGCATACAGCAGCGAAAAACCGCCATCACGTCGATGATCGTTCTCGTCGTAGAGCTCGCCAAGCAAACAGCTGATGTTTGATTTGAATAAACCGTAGCCACAAATAATGATTGCCAGCGCCAGATACAGGCTAAAGGTTGAATTTGTATCAATACCCAGCACCACATGGCCAAGAGTCATTAACAGCGCGCCGGCAATCACTGCAGTGCGGTTGCCGAGCAGGCGGTCGGCAAGCCAGCCGCCGAGAATAGGGGTAACGTAAACCAGAGAAGCATATGCGCTGAACAGGCTGATGGCATGGTTATCATCAAAACCAAGCTGATGGGTGAGATAGAGAATGAGCAAGGCACGCATGCCGTAAAAACTGAAGTACTCCCAGATTTGGATCGCCACGATATAGTATATCGCGCGCGGCTGTGAGGGTGTTTTCATGTGTTCTCCTTATGAGCAAAAAAGGGAAGTGGCAAGCCACTTCCCTTGTACGAGCTAATTATTTTTTGCTTTCTTCTTTCAATACCTTAACGGTATAGCGGCCATCAGCCTGACGGTATGCACCGTGAATATCGGTTTCAAAGCCCGGATAGTGAGCGCCGATTTCACACAGCATCTGCAGGAACTCCAGAACCGGACGGCTTTCTTCGGTGATCATTTCACCCGGCATTACCAGAGGAACTCCCGGCGGATACGGAAGGATCATATTGGCGTTAATACGACCTACCATTTCGTCGAGGTAAACTTCTTCGGTCATACCGTGCAGCTCTTTCTGGAATGCAGCATACGGAGTCATTACCATCGTCGGCAGCACTTCAAATGCGCGATACATCAGATCCGGCAGATTGTGGTGAACAATCAGTTTGTGGATATTCTGAGCCAGTTCCTGAATACGCATGTTTTCATAGAATTCAGGATCTTCACGATACAGAGACGGCAGCATGTTTTTCACACGCAGGTTCAGGTCGAACGCACGTTTGAAGTCAGTCAGAGCACGCAGCAGGCTCAGTGCTTTGGTCTTATCGATACCGATGCTGAACAGGAACAGCAGGTTATACGGACCGGTTTTCTCAACAACGATGCCATGTTCGTCGAGGTATTTCGCCACGATGCTGGCCGGAATACCAAAGTCGCTCATGGTGCCGTCTTTTTCCATCCCCGGAGTCAGCAGGGTGACTTTGATCGGGTCAAGATACATGTGCTCGTTATCGATGTTTTTGAAGCCGTGCCAGGTGCTGTCAGAACGCAGCGGCCAGCATTCAGTCGTATCGATATGATCCGGTTGCCATACATCAAAGAACCAGCCATCAGATTCCGTTCTCAGACGTTTGATCTCTTTACGGAATTTGATCGCACGTTCAATGGAACCGTTGATCAGACGCTTACCTGCATTGCCTTTCATCATCGCCGCAGCGGTTTCAGTGGACGCCACGATACCGTAGTGCGGAGAAGTGGTGGTGTGCATCATGTAGGCTTCGTTAAAGGTTTCTTCGTTTACGTCACCTTTTACGTGGATCATGGAAGCCTGAGAGAACGCCGCCAGCAGTTTGTGAGTGGACTGGGTTTCGTAAATCACTTTCCCTTCTACACGGCCACCGCTCATACCGCATTTACCTTCGTAAATCGGTGAGAAGTTGGTGTAAGGCACCCACGCGGAGTCAAAGTGGATGGATTTCACATCCAGTGTTTTCTTGATGAAGTCGGTGTTGTACAGCAGACCATCATAGGTAGAGTTAGTAATTACAGCATGTACCGGCCAGGTTGCGTTTGGTGTTTCCTTCACGCGCTTAGCAATGGTAGCGTGCTGGAATTCACTCTGTGGGATACCACCAAGAATACCGTAAGCGTTACGGGTCGGGCGGAAATAGATTGGCGTAACATCGCTCATCATCATCAGGTGGGTCAGCGATTTGTGGCAGTTACGGTCAATCAGAATGGTGCTGCCTGCCGGAGCAGAGTACATACCAACAATTTTGTTCGCAGTGGAAGTACCGTTGGTCACCATGTAGCTGCGGTCTGCGTTAAAGACGCGAGCGATATACTGTTCTGCTTCTTTGTGTGGACCACTGTGATCCAGCAGAGAACCCAGTTCAGATACTGAAATGGAAATATCAGATTTCATGGTATTCGGACCAAAGAAATCATAGAACAGGCTACCTACCGGGCTTTTCTGGAATGCAGTACCGCCCATGTGACCAGGAGTACAGAAAGTATATTTACCTTCACGAACATATTTAAACAGTGCTTTAGTCAGCGGAGGCAGAATAGTGTTGATATATTCGTCAGTGGTCTGCTTGATCTTGTTAGCAATATCTTCAGCAGCACCCAGCGCATATTCAAAGAAGCTAATCTGTAAACGCAGGTCATTCAGGCTTACATCGAGAGTGGAATACGTATTAGCGAACGCGTACAACGGCAGGTTCTCGTTCATTTTGCTAATTTCTTCGCACAGCTCGAGATTATATTTATCCCAGTCAAAAATAACGCCGCACAGACGCGCATTGTTTTCGATCAGTTTTAATAAGTCGTCACGGTCGTTCGGGTAAACAATCTGGAAGTTCAGACGTTCAAGCGCGCGATGAAGTTCACGGATGGGTTCTTCTTTAAAATAAACCCCCATGTGATTCAATATTGCAATAACGTTCATAGTCATATCTCCAGGTAAAAAAGGCCCCTCCCAACACATGGGACAAAATGAAAGGAGGAGCCTCGGAAAATACTTTTAATTAATGTGCGTTAGACGCGGTGTGGTTATCCATTGAGTGGCTCTGGCGCTCGTGCATTTTGCGAGCGTAGAACATCAGGATAATCAGGCTGACGATGAAGGTACCTGCCAGCTCGAAGGAGCTTGCGCCCATCAGCGCGATGAAGCAGAACACGCAACCCAGTACAGAGCAGATCAGGCTGACAAAGTTGCGGATGTTAACGCCTTCAAAACGAATCAGGTCAACGCAAGAGTAGAAGTACGGCAGCATAGTCAGCAGTACTGCGATACCGGTCAGTTCACCGAACAGGTCAGATGCTTTACCACCGGCAGAGTTCATCAGAGTGATGAGGATCATCAGGGCAGTCATTTTCACTGCAGCCAGCAGCAGACCTTTTTTCGGAATACCGTTGCTGTCGACTTCACCATAAACTTTCGGGAAGTTACCGTCGTTAGCGGCACGTACACCTGCCTGGCCTACCAACATCATCCAGGAGCCCAGAGAAGTCAGGCACGCAAAGGCGGTGAATGCAGAAACCAGCGGCGCAGCCCAGTTACCGAGGATAGTTGAAGCACTGATTGCAAACGGAGCACCGGAAGCCGCCATTACAGAAGACGGATACATACCGGAAAGCACCTGAGTCGCAGCGATGTAAACAATACCTGCTAAACCAGTACCCAGCATGGTTGCCAGCGGAACGGTACGTTTCGGGTTTTTAACCATACCAGTACTTACAGCTGCGGATTCAACACCCACGAAGGCCCACAGGCAGAGCAGAATACTTTTAATGATCGCATGACCATCAGTGGTATCCGCAGTATTCCAGTTAGCTGCATAAGTTGCCGCATCAAACCAATGCCAGCCAACAATAGCAGTCATCACCACAGGAATAAGAACCAGCACCAGACCAATAGTGGTTAAACGGCTTACCCAGGTACCGCCGAGCATATTTACAAAGGTAAATACCCAGACGATAGCAATACAGGCGATACCCGCCGGAACAGGATCATTTAATACTGGGAAGAAGGTGGAAAGATAAGATACAGCGGTAATACCAATCGCCAGGTTACCAATCCAGTTAGCATGGTAATAAAGAACACCTGTCTGAAAACCAAATGCAGGAGAAATTTCTCCGGCATAAGCAATTGGGCCACCTTGTTGCGGGTTTTTTGTTGCCAGTCGGGCATATACATACGCCAGCGACATTGCACCAATAATAGAGATAATCCAACCCCAGATAGCAATACCACCGATACTTGCTAGGTTCGCAGGTAATAATGCAATACCGCTCCCCATCATATTACCGGCAACAACACCGGTACAGGCAAATAGCCCGATCTTCTTGGCAGAACTCATGCTCTTCTCCTAATTTCATTTTTGAATTTGGAGTCCGGGTCATGATGTATAACTATTTCCTGACCAGACCAAACTGGCGCTAAGATTACTCACGAAAAAAGGATTAATCCTAAAGATTAGGTGAAATAACACAAAAGTTTCTGTAAGTGAGAACTTGAGGTTTTTTATTAACACATCAGGATCGCAAGTTGATATCATGAAAAGATAAACATTCAATGTTTACAATAGATTGCGTGACGTCTTCTGGTTAAATTTATGTAATAAAAATTATGCGGCAAATAAATTGCCGCAACATATTATACCAACAGGAACATACAAAAACTCAACAACAAATATTCCCGAGCATGAATCAACCCGGGGGTTACTTATTCTGAAGCGAGAAATTTGTCGAGATAAGGTACAACATAAGGAACAGAAGTCTGGAATATACCATTTTCAATCCAGTAAAGGGTGTTTGCCCCTGGGCGTAAATTAAAGGCGGTGAGATATGCATCAGCCGCTTCCCGGTTCATCCCCTTCATTTCATAAACCTTGCCAAGCAATACATAATTTAGCCAGGACATTTCAAGATCAATACCAGTATTTATCGCCTGGTAAGACTCATCTGTTTTACCTTTTACCAGAGCACTGACCGCTTTTATTTGATATATAATGGACAGGTTATTCAATTCCGGTAGTGTAACAATGTTATCTATTTCTGTGTTCAGTGCTGCTAATTGTTTTTCATCTAAAGGATGTTGAGAATGGCGCACGATATCAACTAATGCTTTTTCTGCTCTCGCGTAGGTAAATTCTGGGGATGATTGAACAATCTCACCTAATAATTCACTGGCACGGTTCAATGATTTATCATCGCCATGCAGTAAATAATCATGTGCCTGATAAAAATTAGTTAATAACGCACCACGATGAGGCAAAATTTGCTGGAGCGTCTCCTGCATTCGTTGTGGCCACGGTTGGTTTAACGCTTTTGATAAACTCTCCAGTAAATCATTTTGAATCGCCAGCTGATTACCGTTAGTGATGACATAACGTTTATCCAGCATGGTTGAACCATCTGCATTGTCTACCAATTTTATCGACATAAAGCATTGTTGAGCACGGTATTGGCGCTGATTAACAAACGCAATAGATAATGTTTTACCGGAACTGCTCGGTTCATCAATGTTGTAGTTGATTTTGTCATGCACCATAAAGGTGGAGAAGGTGTTAAGTGATGTCGCCACCAAATCACCCACGCCTATCGCGTAAGAGAGCTGATACGGGGAACTCCAGCTGTTACAACTTTTATTTACCATATTAATGTCAATATCGCGTGGATTGAGCAAAATACGCGATTTGCTCATCGGAAGACGTGTATCAAGACTTGAAAACGCTACCAGTGCTACACAGATACCTAAGGACAACAGGAAAAAAAACCATACCCAAAAGGTAGTGAATCGTTTGCTTTTAACTGGGGATTGTTCAGGTGGCGTTGCGGTGTTTTGAATGTTAAGACTGTGGGAGGGAGAATCTGTGGCAGGAACCGCCTCTGGTATAGGGGGAGGCGAAGATAGCATTATTTCCTCTCCCTCTTCTTCGCTGTACCAGATAACCGGCACCATTAATTTATAGCCGCGCTTTGGTACAGTAGCGATATAGACAGGACTATCTTCATCATTATCTTTTAATGACTTACGTAGTTCTGAGATACTCTGCGTCACAACGTGATTGGTGACAATACTTCTCTTCCAGACATTATCGATAAGTTCATCCCTGCTAAGTACTTCGCCACTGTGTTGAGCAAAGAAAACCAGAAGGTCGATTAATCTCGGCTCAAGGGTAAGTTGACGCCCATTGCGGCTAATTTGGTTTATGGACGGAGTAACAAGCCATTCGCCAACGCGAACTACAGGTTGTTGCATAATAGAAACTCATTCGAAAAGGGAATGATGCAATGATAATTGCCACAACCTATTTTTACCATCTATAGATGGGTTTATTTACATATTATTGGTGAATGCAAGACGTTATTTTTACCAGCCATAAACTTCTTGATTACATGGTATTACGAAAGGATTTTACTGAGAACCAGAAGTAATATTCCTTACCATCAAAATTCATCATCTTTGCCAAAGAAAAATGTTCAGAAAATAATCCATGGAAAATTGTCCGGAGCGCTTACTATTTTAATGGATTGTTAGTCTTTGCATGAGCAAGCGGACTGATACATTTCTCTTTGTTCTCATTCAGAAAATCTCATCAGTCGCCGTTCAGACCGGTGTTGTGCTTTATGGATGCGTTACGCTCCTGATGACGTCATTTGACGTTCAACAGCATCACGGGGTCGCACGACATTTCACGTCAGTTAGTGCTATCGCTCAGGAACAAATTTTCCCGAATTGGGATATGCCCGCAAATTGCTGGTGATGTGGGGAGAATCTGGTTGAGTTCGGTAGAATTGATTTGGCGGCAGAACGCTTAAATCGTGGCGTCCTGAAACGAAAAACGGACCTCCGTGGAGGTCCGTTTATATGAATTTGGTGCCCGGACTCGGAATCGAACCAAGGACACGGGGATTTTCAATCCCCTGCTCTACCGACTGAGCTATCCGGGCAACGGGGCGCATTAAACCGTAATCTGCACATCTCGTCAACCTAATTTCAGTAAAAGCGATTCAACTGCTTAAGATTGCGGCAAATCGCTTCTTTTCTGTGTTTCTGTCAGGTCAATGCGCCACCCTGGCGGCAGCGGGCGAAGCGCAGGATATCTTCCGCCAGCCGATGTGCAGTGTCGACATCCGCCTGGCTACGATTCACTAGCATTCGGCTTAAACAGCCTTCCAGCACCAGTTCCATCTGCTTTGCTACCATCGCCGGATCGTCAACTTCCAGCGTGGTTAACAGTTCGTGGGTGAAATCGTAGGCTGCGCTTTTTTGCTGATCGGCCAGTTGATGAATAGGGTGGCCAGGATCGGGATAAAACGTACAGGCAGCGATAAATAGACAGCCCGGATAGCGGTTGTTTTTAACGCACTCCGATAACGCCTGATAACGTGCCAGCAGCTTTTGTTCGGCGGTTTGCGTTTCGTCCAGCATCAGCTGACGACGCCAGACATCTATCTGTTGGCTAAGATAACGCAGCGCATCGTAGAGGATTGCCTCTTTGTCTGGCCAGAAGCGGCGCAGCTCGTCCAGTGGATAATCCACACGTTCAGCAACCATCTCCAGCGTGGTGTTGGCAATCCCTTGTAATTCTAATAATTTCAGGGCTTCTCCCAGTACATCTTCACGTTGCACGCTATTTTCCTCCGTCTTTCCCACTGCAAGTGTCGTTCACGGTTGGCGATCGCGCAAATGTGCGCTGAAGGTTTCAGCATCCATAAAGCCCGTGACGCGTGCTTGTGGATGCTCCTGGCCTTGTCCGTCAAAAAAGAGAATTGTCGGTAGGCCAAGGACATTAAGATGCTTTAACAGCGCCACATCTTGTGCGTCGTTGGCCGTGACGTTGGCCTGAAGTAAGACCGTGTCTGCTAACGCTTTTTGCACCTGCGGGTCGCTGAAGGTGTATTTCTCAAACTCTTTACAGGCGACGCACCAGTCGGCATAAAGATCTAACATCACCGGTTTGCCTTTGGCTTCAACGAGCGCCTGATTTAACTCATCTACCGTTTTGATTTGTGTAAAGTTGAGATGCGTCTGAGTTTGCGCGGTATGCGTCGCACCAAATGCCCAATCCTGAAGTGGGCGCACGCTAACCAATGCCGCTGCCAGCAGGATTATTTGCACCACGCGCATCCAGCCGCGTTTGGCCTGTAGGCTGGTGATAAAGGCCCAGCCAAAGAATGCGACACCCAGCGCCGACCACAAGCGTAATCCCCATATATCACCAATCACTCGCTCCAGCAGGAAGACCGGCAGTGCGAGGATCACAAAACCAAACGCGGTTTTGACTTGTTCCATCCACGGGCCGCTTTTCGGCAGCAAGCGGTTACCAAAGACGGTAATTAGCATCAGCGGCAGGCCCATGCCCAACGCATAGAGATAAAGCGTGCCGCCGCCCAGCCACATGTTCCCGCTTTGGGCGATATACAGCAGAATCGCGCTAAGCGGTGCGGTGGTGCATGGTGAACAGATCAGTCCGGCAATCGCCCCCATAATAAACACTCCGCCGGGTGAGCCGCCCTGTTGGCGATTGCTCATCAGCGTGAGGCGCGTTTGCAGCGAGGAGGGGAGTTGTAGAGTAAACAAGCCAAACATTGACATCGCCAGCAAGGTAAAGACGATGGCGAGGCCAATGAGCACGTATGGGTGCTGTAGCGCCGCCTGGAACTGTAACCCTGCGGCGGCAACCACCAGACCCAGCGCCGTGTAGGTCAGCGCCATCCCCTGCACATAAATAAAGGTCAGCAACAATGCTCTGGCAGTGGAGAGCCGCTGTTTACCGCCCAGCACGATGCCAGAAATCAGTGGGTACATTGGCAGCACGCATGGCGTAAAGGCGATACCAATACCGATCAACAACGCCCAGAGCGCGGAAAAGGGCAATTGCGCGGTGTGCTGCTCTTGCTGCGAAACAGACACAGGCTGTGACGCTGCGTTGTTGGCGACCACTTCGCTTAACGGAACGGTTTTGGTTTCTGGCGGATAACAGAAACCGGCATCAGCACAGCCCTGGTAGGTGACAGTTAACGTCGCTCCCGCACTCGCCTGGTTTATGGTTACGGGAAGCGTCAGCCGATCGCGGTAAATCTCGCTTTTGCCGTAAAACTCATCTTCATGCCAGACGCCTTGCGGCAGCTGCACGTCGGCAATTTTCGCGTGTTCCGGCGTAATGCGGATCTGTTTACGGTAGAGGTAGTAACCGTCTTTGATCTGCCAGGTCAGATTAAGGTCATGTTGGTTTTGCTGAAAATCAAAAGCAAAGGCTTGATCCGCGGGGACAAATTGTGAACGTCCCGGCGCGTCGAATAATCCGGCAAAAACGGAAGTGCTGCAAAGTAGCAGGATCAGCGTAAAGATGCGTTGAGCCATGAGAGGTAATCTGTGTCTCCGTGTGTAACAGGTAAAACCAGAAGTTCCGGGGTTTGATATGGATGATGAGACTTCAGGCATTCCAGCAGTGCCTGCTGGTGAGATACGGTAGTTTTTAAAATCATCTGCACTTCGTATTCTTGCTCCAGCTTACCTTCCCAGTAATAGAGAGAGGTAGCGCCGGGGATCAAGGTCGCGCAGGCCGCCAGTTTTTCCGCCAGCACTTTGGCGGCTAAATCCTGGGCTGTCGCTTCATCTGGTGCCGTACATAGCACCACGACAGACGCGGTATTCGAACTTTTTTCATCAAGCATAAACACCTCGCAAGAACAGATGGAACCGCAAGAGAGAGGTCACTATACAACGGACGGGGGAAGGATGTTAGTCGGCGGGAAAGAAAGCGGGGCGTGAACGCCCCGCGATTGGTCATTACAGCATGAAGCTACCCAGCACGAAGCCGAAGCAAACGGCCAGGGCAACACCCAGAGTACCCGGGATGAAGAACGGATGGTTGAAGACGAATTTACCGATACGGGTAGTACCCGTGTCATCCATCTGTACCGCAGCAACCAGCGTCGGGTAGGTCGGCAGAATGAACAGACCAGACACCGCAGCGAAAGAAGCAACAGCGGTCAGCGGAGAAACGTTCAGTGCCAGAGCCATCGGCATCAGTGCTTTTGCGGTTGCAGCCTGAGAGTACAGCAGAGCAGAAGCAAAGAAGAAGATGACGGCCAGCAGCCACGGATGACCCTGAATCACTTCACCAGCGGTATCTTTGATCCAGTCGATGTTGTTGGAAACGAAAGTATCGCCCAGCCACGCAACACCCAGGATACAAATACAGGCGCTCATACCTGCTTTGAAGGTGCTGGAGTTGAGGATGTTGTCGGTATCGACTTTACAGATAACGGTGGTCAGAGTTGCAACGCTGAGCATGATGATCAGGATTGCGTTGGTGGTGTTCATCAGCGGTTTTTCAACCAGACCCATGCTTGGGCTGTTGATGATTGCATAGATAACCACGCCAACTACGCCCAGCAGGAACAGCCAGACGGACGTTTTTGCACCGGATTTGATTTCAATCTGCTTTTCACCGCGCAGTTCAACCAGGCCCTCTTCCAGACGCTTGCGATAAATCGGATCGTCAGAGAGTTTGGAGTTGAACAGCATAGTGACCAGGAAGGACATCACCAGAACCGCCAGCAGGGTGGACGGGATGACCACGGAGAGCAGATGGAGGTAGCTGATGCCATGACCTTCCATCACGGAAGACATGTAAACCACTGCCGCTGAGATTGGCGATGCGGTGATCGCAATCTGCGCGGATACCACTGCAGTAGACAGCGGACGGCAAGGTTTAACGCCTTGTTCCTTCGCAACTTCAGCGATAACTGGCAGTGTCGCCAGAGAGATGTTGCCAGTACCAGCAAAGATAGTCAGGAAATAGGTCACGATCGGTGCGAGGATCGTGATGTATTTCGGGTTACGGCGCAGCAGCTTTTCTGTCTGATGAACCAGATAGTCCAGACCGCCAGCAACCTGCATGGCAGAAATAGCGGCGATAACCGCCATGATAATGGAAATGACATCGAATGGGATGTTACCGGGTTTAACGCCAATAGCGGCAAGAACCAGCACCCCCAATCCGCCTGCAAAACCAATACCTATTCCCCCCAATCTGGCGCCCAAGAAGATCGCCAGCAAAACTATGATGAGTTCTACAACTAGCATATTAGCCTTCCTTGTTTTTTAACAAGTTGATATTAGATTGTTATTTTTAAGTTACTGCTCACAAGAAAAAAGGCACGTCATCTGACGTGCCTTTTTTATTTGTACTACCCTGTACGATTACTGTTCGCTTTCATCAGTATAGCGTTTTGCTTTGTAAGCCGGGTGCATCAGATTCTGTACGGAGAAAATATCGTCAAGTTCCGCTTCAGTCAACAGACCGCGTTCCAGAACGACTTCACGTACACTCTTACCGGTTTCGGCACAGATTTTACCCACGATGTCACCGTTGTGGTGACCGATGAACGGGTTCAGGTAAGTAACGATACCGATAGAGTTGTAAACGTAACCTTCGCACACTTCTTTGTTAGCAGTGATGCCGTTAATGCATTTTTCCAGCAGGTTGTAGCAAGCGTTGGTCAGAATGTGAACGGATTCGAACATGGCCTGGCCAATGACCGGCTCCATAACGTTCAACTGCAGCTGACCTGCTTCTGCTGCCATGGTAACAGTGGTGTCGTTACCGATGACTTTGAAGCATACCTGGTTAACCACTTCCGGAACAACCGGGTTTACTTTAGCTGGCATGATGGAAGAGCCCGCCTGCAGTTCCGGCAGGTTGATCTCGTTCAGGCCGGCACGTGGACCAGAAGAGAGCAAGCGCAGGTCGTTACAGATTTTGGACATCTTCACAGCCAGGCGTTTCAGCGCGCCGTGAACCATAACATAAGCGCCGCAGTCAGAGGTCGCTTCGATCAGGTCTTCAGCCGGTACGCATGGGAAGCCAGTAACTTCAGCCAGTTTTTTCACTGCCAGCGGAGAGTACTCTTTCGGCGTGTTCAGACCAGTACCGATTGCTGTTGCGCCAAGGTTAACTTCCAGCAGCAGTTCAGCGGTACGTTGGATGTTTTTCACTTCTTCTTTCAGCAGGATGCTGAAAGCGCGGAATTCCTGACCGAGGGTCATCGGTACTGCGTCCTGCAGCTGGGTACGACCCATTTTCAGGATGTCCTGGAATTCGACAGCTTTACGTTCAAAGCCTTCACGCAGTTGGTTAATCGCATCTACCAGCTTAATCAGGGAAGAGTAAACTGCGATACGGAAACCGGTCGGGTAGGCGTCGTTAGTGGACTGACATTTGTTAACATGGTCGTTCGGGTTCAGGTACTGATATTCACCTTTCTGGTGACCCATCAGTTCCAGACCGATATTGGCCAGCACTTCGTTGGTGTTCATGTTTACGGAAGTACCTGCGCCGCCCTGGTAGACGTCTACCGGGAACTGATCCATGCATTTTCCGTTGTTCAGGACTTCATCACATGCGGCAATGATGGCATTCGCTACACTTTTAGGAATGGTTTGCAGCTCTTTGTTTGCCATAGCTGCGGCTTTTTTAACCATTACCATACCGCGAACAAATTCAGGAATATCACTGATTTTGTTGTTGCTGATATAGAAGTTTTCAATCGCTCTCAGAGTGTGAACACCATAGTAGGCATCAGCTGGAACTTCCCTGGTACCCAACAGATCTTCTTCGATACGAATGTTGTTTGACATGTGAACCTTCTTTTTCAAGCTGCCAATGATTTGCTTTAAACACACAGAATATATGTGGTTTCGAATGTTTTTCGACCGACGATTATCCCCTGCATCGACCGAATACCCGAGATCATATGCTGCTTGAGGATTTCTACCGTAATCTGGATCACTTTAAGTGTCGGTTTTTACCCCTTAATTATTAATTTGTGAAATAGATCACCGCTTTGGGATTACTACCAAAAATAGTTGCGCAAACATCTTGAAATTTTGCTAATGACCACAATATAAGCTGAACGCGATTCGCAACCCATTCAGGTAGCCGGGTTTAACCGGCTGCTATTACAGGAGAAACCTTTGCGCTGGTTACCTTTTATTGCCATTTTCCTTTATGTCTATATTGAGATTTCAATCTTTATTCAGGTTGCCCATGTATTGGGGGTATTGTTGACCCTCGTGCTGGTTATATTCACGTCAGTTATCGGTATGTCACTGGTACGTAACCAGGGCTTTAAGAATTTCGTGCTGATGCAGCAAAAAATGGCGGCGGGTGAAAACCCAGCGGCGGAGATGATTAAAAGTGTTTCGCTGATCATTGCCGGTTTGCTGCTTTTATTACCGGGCTTTTTCACCGACTTCCTCGGTCTTCTGCTTTTATTGCCGCCGGTGCAAAAGCATCTGACAGTGAAGTTGATGCCACATTTGCGCTTTTCTCGCATGCCAGGCGGCGGTTTTAGCGCCGGGACCGGTGGCGGTAATACTTTTGATGGTGAGTACCAGCGAAAGGATGATGAGCGCGACCGCCTTGATCATAAAGACGATCGCCAGGATTAATGTCGAAACGCCGGATTATGTGGTTATGCCATTTTCCGGCGTTTTTCGTTTTGGCAGAAACAGCCATAACCCCGCCAGCATGATCAGCGCATAGAGACTTTTCCAGCCGACCATTGCCAGTAACAGAACGCATAACAGCCCGCCAACCACCGCCAGTAGTCGATAACGTCCTTGCAATAATTTACAGCCTGCCAGCATGCATAACAGATAAATCATAATAAAGATGCCATTGGCATAAATAATAAGAGCGTCCAGATTGATCTCTAAAGCATGAATCACCAACGTGCTCACCACGCAGCAGCCGAGCACCGCATTGAGGGCATTATTCGGGATATGGCGAGAAGAGAGGCGTGCCAGGTAGTGGTCAGGATTATGTTGCGCCTGCGACCAGACCAGGCGGGCGAAGCTCTGTATATAAATGTTGAGACTGGCAAAGCAGGCCAGATAGCCAATTACGCAGGCAATCCATAACGCTCCTACACCGAACAGTTGTACTACAATTTTTGGAAGCGATGCTGCCGCGGCCATTTGTTCACCATAGGCGTCGAAGTGTAAGACGACTACCGTACAGCCCCAGTAGACTAATCCTGCCAGCAGCAGACCAATCATCAAAGCACGAGGAAAATCACGTTCTGGATTTTTAAATTCCGAGGCAAGATGGGCAAATGCTTCCAGACCGACAAAACACCAGAACATCACTGATAACGCAGCAAATAACCCGGTAAGTTCGATATTTCCTGGCGCGGGGAAGGGGATACTCGCAGGTTTGATATCGCCCGCCCACCAGATAGCGACAATCAGTGCGACGATAAGTCCGGCAATAACGGTTTGTAGATTTGCACTGGAACTGGCACCGCGAGTACCGATATACCACACCAACGCCAGCGTACCGAGTTCTGCCAACAACAGTTGCCAGCTATGCCAGCCAAACATTGCCTGGCCGAATCCGGCAGCAATTTGTAGCGCGGCAGGCAAACCCACGGGAATGACCGATAAAAACAGCCAGCCGGTGACTCGCTCAAGCCGCGAACCAAACGCCATACCGACGAAGTGCGCGACGCCGCCTGCGCTGGGATAGTGGCGACCCAGAATCGCAAACACAATCGCAATCGGGAACACTAAGATAATCAAAACGGGCCACGCCCACAGGCTGTTATTGCCCGCTACCAGTGCAGCTAACGCAGGAACGGCAAACACGCCAGTGCCTAATAATGACGTCGATAGCAGGCCAATGCCCTGGGCCAGCCCCAGTTCTTGTTTGAGTCCACTCATGGGTTGATGTCCGATTGCGCCCAAATTTTGGGCAACTGCGTAGATCTTCGATGGTAGCACAATCAGATTCGCTTATGACGGCGATGAAGAAATTGCGATGAAATGTGAGGTGAATCAGGGTTTTCACCCGATTTTGTGCTGATCAGAATTTTTTTTCTTTTTCCCCCTTGAAGGGGCGAAGCCTCATCCCCATTTCTCTGGTCACCAGCCGGGAAACCACGTAAGCTCCGGCGTCACCCATAACAGATACGGACTTTCTCAAAGGAGAGTTATCAATGAATATTCGTCCATTGCATGATCGCGTGATCGTCAAGCGTAAAGAAGTTGAAACTAAATCTGCTGGCGGCATCGTTCTGACCGGCTCTGCAGCGGCTAAATCCACCCGCGGCGAAGTGCTGGCTGTCGGCAATGGCCGTATCCTTGAAAATGGCGAAGTGAAGCCGCTGGATGTGAAAGTTGGCGACATCGTTATTTTCAACGATGGCTACGGTGTGAAATCCGAGAAGATCGACAATGAAGAAGTGTTGATCATGTCCGAAAGCGACATTCTGGCAATTGTTGAAGCGTAATCCTCGCACGACACTGAACATACGAATTTAAGGAATAAAGATAATGGCAGCTAAAGACGTAAAATTCGGTAACGACGCTCGTGTGAAAATGCTGCGCGGCGTAAACGTACTGGCAGATGCAGTGAAAGTTACCCTCGGTCCGAAAGGCCGTAACGTAGTTCTGGATAAATCTTTCGGTGCACCGACCATCACCAAAGATGGTGTTTCCGTTGCTCGTGAAATCGAACTGGAAGACAAGTTCGAAAACATGGGTGCGCAGATGGTGAAAGAAGTTGCCTCTAAAGCGAACGACGCTGCAGGCGACGGTACCACCACTGCAACCGTACTGGCTCAGGCTATCATCACTGAAGGTCTGAAAGCTGTTGCTGCGGGCATGAACCCGATGGACCTGAAACGTGGTATCGACAAAGCTGTTACCGCTGCAGTTGAAGAACTGAAAGCGCTGTCCGTACCGTGCTCTGACTCTAAAGCGATTGCTCAGGTTGGTACTATCTCCGCTAACTCCGACGAAACCGTAGGTAAACTGATCGCTGAAGCGATGGACAAAGTCGGTAAAGAAGGCGTTATCACCGTTGAAGACGGTACCGGTCTGCAGGACGAACTGGACGTGGTTGAAGGTATGCAGTTCGACCGTGGCTACCTGTCTCCTTACTTCATCAACAAGCCGGAAACTGGCGCAGTAGAACTGGAAAGCCCGTTCATCCTGCTGGCTGACAAGAAAATCTCCAACATCCGCGAAATGCTGCCGGTTCTGGAAGCCGTTGCCAAAGCAGGCAAACCGCTGCTGATCATCGCTGAAGATGTAGAAGGCGAAGCGCTGGCAACTCTGGTTGTTAACACCATGCGTGGCATCGTGAAAGTTGCTGCAGTTAAAGCTCCGGGCTTCGGCGATCGTCGTAAAGCTATGCTGCAGGATATCGCAACCCTGACTGGCGGTACCGTAATCTCTGAAGAGATCGGTATGGAGCTGGAAAAAGCAACCCTGGAAGACCTGGGTCAGGCTAAACGTGTTGTGATCAACAAAGACACCACCACTATCATCGATGGCGTGGGTGAAGAAGCTGCAATCCAGGGCCGTGTTGCTCAGATCCGTCAGCAGATTGAAGAAGCAACTTCTGACTACGACCGTGAAAAACTGCAGGAGCGCGTAGCGAAACTGGCAGGCGGCGTTGCAGTTATCAAAGTAGGTGCTGCTACCGAAGTTGAAATGAAAGAGAAAAAAGCACGCGTTGAAGACGCCCTGCACGCGACCCGTGCTGCGGTAGAAGAAGGCGTGGTTGCTGGTGGTGGTGTTGCGCTGATCCGCGTAGCGTCTAAACTGGCTGACCTGCGTGGTCAGAACGAAGACCAGAACGTGGGTATCAAAGTTGCACTGCGTGCAATGGAAGCTCCGCTGCGTCAGATCGTCCTGAACTGCGGCGAAGAACCGTCTGTTGTTGCTAACACCGTTAAAGGCGGCGACGGCAACTACGGTTACAACGCAGCAACCGAAGAATACGGCAACATGATCGACATGGGTATCCTAGATCCAACCAAAGTAACCCGTTCTGCTCTGCAGTACGCGGCTTCTGTGGCTGGCCTGATGATCACCACCGAGTGCATGGTTACCGACCTGCCGAAAAACGATGCAGCTGACTTAGGCGCTGCTGGCGGTATGGGCGGCATGGGTGGCATGGGCGGCATGATGTAATTGCCCTGCACCTCGCAGAAATAAACAAACCCCCGGGCAGAAATGTCTGGGGGTTTTTCTTTTGGTCATCTTTCTAGTATAAGATTCAGACACGGACGACGCGAGTGACGTCCAGCTCATTGATTATGGGGAATAACATGCACGTAAAATACTTAGCAGGGATTGTCGGTGCCGCGCTACTGATGGCGGGTTGTAGCTCCAGCAACGAATTGAGTGCTGCCGGTCAGAGTGTACGCATTGTGGACGAGCAGCCAGGCGCAGAGTGCCAGCTGATTGGTACTGCGACAGGTAAGCAAAGCAACTGGCTTTCCGGGCAACACGGAGAAGAGGGCGGTTCTATGCGCGGCGCAGCAAACGATCTGCGCAACCAGGCGGCTGCAATGGGCGGTAACGTGATTTATGGCATCAGTAGCCCGTCGCAGGGAATGTTGTCCAGTTTTGTCCCGACGGATAGCCAGATTATCGGCCAGGTATATAAGTGCCCGAACTGATGTGATGGTGACAAACGTATAATTGCCAGATGCGCTTCGCTTATCAGGCCTACATAATGCATTGCAACTGATTGAATGCTTGAGAATTTGTAGGCCGGATAAGGCGTTTACGCCGCATCCGGCATGACCAACGATCACGTTATCAGTCATTTCAGGCTGGATGGCTCCAGCCTCGCATTAGCAAAGATGAGATTATTTCGCCTGTGGTGCAGTTTTGCTGGTGGATTGAACACGTAAGTGATGCAGCGCGCGTAAGCATTGATCCTGGGTTAGCGGTTGGGCGTTATTTGCTGCTACGGTGCGAACATAGACCTGACATGGCACACCCGCGAGTTTTTTCAGTCGTGGGCTGAAATCAAGCATTCGGCGAGTGATCGCCTCTATTTCTTTACCCGGCGTTGCTTCACGCGTTTTCACCACTGCGCCGCTAAATTGTTCTTTGCCACTTTCATCTTTAAAGCGGTAAAGCACCGCCAGATAATGGTCGAACAAGTTATGTTTCCATTCCGGTTGGGAATAGGTGTCATATTCCAGATTGCCATTTTGCTGGCAGTCAACGTCGTATAACGGCAGGAAATCTAACAGTGAGGTAATACGTAATGCCAGTTCACGCATTTCCGCATTATTAATTGCATGAATGATTGCTCGCGCCAGCATTTCAATCTGCAACTCATTGACGACTAACTCACATTTGCTACCGTCATGTAGCGTTAATACGAAGGTAAGATTTTCGCCTTGATTATCGGTAAGTTCCAGCGTGTTAACCCGACGATTAATATCGGCATTTTTAAGCTCATCAACCAGAATTTCTGGGATATTTTCTGCCATTTTCTTAATGACTTTATCGCGAGCTTGCTCATACTGAAGGCGTGCAGCAGCATCCAGTTTATGCTTTTGATGCAGACGACTTTCCAGCGCAATCAGCAGGTCGCGCAGTTCCATGACAGACATAAAGAACAACGATTCTTTATTGCGAGGTTCTTTAATTTTCAGCGCCAGTGCAATGAAATTATTACTCTTGCGAATAACACCGGTATTAACACCCTTGATGCTTATGGCCATGTAGGTTCTCCCTAACCATTTCTCAATTAAATAATTAATTTTAATTTATAAGCCAGATAAATGGGCTTGGTAGTAATAGTTGTTAAAATAACATAAATAGCCGTACTCACTCTATATAAACAGAAAAGAAAGGTTAATTATTGGTGTTAGTTATATAAAGAGTAACAACAGCAATGCATATGAATAATTAAAGGTTATGCAACGGGCAAAGATTAAACTTCCCTGTTTAATGACAGGTTGCTGTACTTGCGTTTGTTGCTCTTGCCGGATGCGGCGTAAACGCCTTATCCGGCCTACAGTTCATTGCAAATCCATTCAATTTCAATGCACGATGTAGGCCTGATAAGCGTAGCGCATCAGGCAATTTTAATGTTTGACTTCCCTGTTTAATCAGTTACTGCTGGCGTAGCTGGAGATCCAGCGGCGTTTTGCTGGGTTCGCCGCCAATTTCTCGCGCCAGTTTCGGCACCAGATATCCCGACACCAGTGTCAGCAACTCACGCATAATCTGCCGTGCTTCGTCATCACTCACCATAAAATGCGCCGCACCCTGTACTTTATCGAGCACATGCAGGTAATACGGCATCACGCCGGCATCGAACAACGCATTACTCAGGTTTGCCAGCGTTTGTGCGTTATCGTTCACATCACGTAACAGAACGCTCTGGTTCAGCAAAGTAACGCCTACCCGGCGCAACTTAGCCATCGCCTGACGGAATGTTTCATCTATCTCATTGGCATGGTTGATGTGATTCACCAGCAAGATTTGCAGCGTAGAATGTGAAAAGCGTTCAACCAGCGCATCTGTGATGCGTGCCGGGATCACAATCGGCAGACGACTGTGAATCCGCAGACGTTTGATATGCGGGATGGCTTCCAGTTGTGTGAGCAACCAGTCCAGCTCGTGATCTTTCGCCATCAGCGGATCGCCGCCGGAGAAAATCATCTCGTCCAGTTCCGGATGCGCAGCAACATACTCAAGTGCAGTTTGCCAGTTACGCTTGTTGCCCTGATTTTCTGCATAAGGGAAGTGGCGACGGAAGCAATAACGGCAATTTACCGCGCAGCCGCCTTTGACCAGCAAAAGCGCCCGGTTGTGGTATTTATGCAACAAACCAGGCACTACGCTGTGCTGTTCTTCCAGCGGGTCGGTGGAGAATCCGGGCGCGATGGCAAACTCATCTTGCGAGGTAATTACCTGACGCAAAAGCGGATCGTCCGGATTGCCTTTCTCCATGCGATCGATAAATGAGCGGGGCACACGCAGGGCAAACAGCTTTTTGGCGCTGCGTCCGGCCAACAGTTTTTCGTCCGCGTCTATATTCAAAAGACGCAGAAGTTCATCAGGATCGGTCACAACATCGGCAAGTTGCGTTAACCAATCTTCTCTGGATGGGGTATTTAGGGTTACAATATGCGCCATTTTGTGGCTTAGCTACCAATTAACAAATTTCAGAGGGCCTTATGGCAACGTACTATAGCAACGATTTTCGTGCTGGTCTTAAAATCATGTTAGACGGCGAACCTTACGCGGTTGAAGCGAGTGAATTCGTAAAACCGGGTAAAGGCCAGGCATTTGCTCGCGTTAAACTGCGTCGTCTGCTGACCGGTACTCGCGTAGAAAAAACCTTCAAATCTACTGATTCCGCTGAAGGCGCTGATGTTGTCGATATGAACCTGACTTACCTGTACAACGACGGTGAGTTCTGGCACTTCATGAACAACGAAACTTTCGAGCAGCTGTCTGCTGACGCAAAAGCAATTGGCGACAACGCGAAATGGCTGCTGGATCAGGCAGAGTGTATCGTAACTCTGTGGAATGGTCAGCCGATCTCCGTTACTCCGCCGAACTTCGTTGAACTGGAAATCGTTGATACCGATCCGGGCCTGAAAGGTGATACCGCAGGTACTGGCGGCAAACCGGCTACCCTGTCTACTGGCGCTGTGGTTAAAGTTCCGCTGTTCGTACAAATCGGCGAAGTCATCAAAGTGGATACCCGCTCTGGTGAATACGTCTCTCGCGTGAAGTAATGCGGTTGTGGTGCGGCCTGCAGGCTGCACCATCACTTATTCAGGTCAGAGATGATGAAACGCCTTATCGTTCTTGTTTTGCTTGCCAGCACGCTGCTCACGGGCTGTAACACCGCTCGCGGTTTCGGCGAAGACATCAAACATCTCGGCAACTCCATCTCCCGCGCTGCCAGCTAATTTTTCTTCTCTTCCGAAAAATCATCAGATTTCCATCATTTTTGGCGATGTTGTCTATTATTAATTTGCTATAGGCAAACATAAATAACATTACCTAAAAGGAAGACGTTATGGTGAAGAAGACAATTGCAGCGATCTTTTCTGTTCTGGTGCTTTCAACAGTATTAACTGCCTGCAACACCACGCGTGGCGTTGGTGAAGACATTTCTGATGGCGGTAACGCGATTTCTGGTGCAGCAACGAAAGCGCAGCAATAAGCAATAACGGTACGACAGCTGTGTCGTGCCGTTTGTTTTCTCTGCGATAGTCACAAAGGTAATAGTTGAAATTCCCCTGCCACCTGGCAAAATATCCGTTCAACCATCAGCTTTGCAGGACGACCTGCAAACGCGTCTTTTCACCGGGGACGGCCCCAATTCTCCGGAGCCTGATATGTCCTGGATTATCTTAGTTATTGCTGGTCTGCTGGAAGTGGTATGGGCCGTTGGCCTGAAATATACCCACGGCTTTAGTCGTTTGACGCCGAGTGTTATTACCGTGACGGCGATGATTGTCAGTATGGCGCTACTTGCCTGGGCGATGAAATCGTTACCAGTAGGGACGGCTTATGCCGTGTGGACGGGTATTGGCGCAGTCGGCGCGGCCATCACCGGCATTGTGCTGCTCGGTGAGTCCGCTAACCCGATGCGCCTGGCGAGTCTGGCGTTAATCGTATTGGGGATTATTGGTCTGAAACTCAGCACTCACTAACTGCCGGGCTGCTGTACCCAAATAAATTTACTGACATCAAACCCTTCCCGGGTCGCGACTGCCAGCATCTCCTGTTTCACTTCGTCAGAAATGGTTGGCGTGCGGGAGAGTATCCACAGGTAGTCGCGGTCCGGGCCGCAAACCAGCGCATGGCGGTATTCCCGATCGAGTGCAATAACGTTATAACCGCCATAGAAAGGACCAAAGAATGACACTTTCAGCGCAGCGCGAGTTGGTGCGCCGGTAAAGTACGCTTTCCCTTCACTCTGCTGCCACATTCCTCTGTCAGGGTTATAGCCTTTATTAATGACATTCAGGCCGCCGTCATCACGCAGGCTGTATGTTGCGGTGACTTTTTCCAGTCCACGCTCAAAGCGGTGATCAAAACGGGCAATCTCATACCAGGTACCGAGATAACGTTTGGCGTCGAAATTATTCACTACGGTCACGCCACGCGGCGGCGTAGGAGAACTGCAGGCAACGACCAGAAATGCAGCTGTCGCTGCGGCAACGAGAGGGAGCAGGCGCATAAATGTTTCCTTACTGGTTTTTTTCTAAGTGTAGATGACAGCAAGGAAAAGCGGAGAAAAGGTCCGAAAATTCGGACCCGATGAAATTTTACTGCAGAGCGTTGAGAATCTGCCAGGCGGCGGCGACTCTCGCTGGATTGGGATAGTTTTTGTTAGCCAGCATCACGATACCCAGCTCTTTTTCTGGAATAAACGCGACATAGCTACCAAATCCGCCGGTCGCCCCCGTTTTATGTACCCATGATGCGCGTACTGCAGGAGTTGGAGGCGTAATCGCTTTTACGGGGCGTGCTGCCAGTGCAATTTTATTGTCACTGCCGTTAATGATGCTGTCAGGATTTACCGGCCAGTCCAGCATTTCCCAGCCCAGGCCCTGATACATATCGCCGGTTTGCCAGTAGCGAGATTGTGCCAGTTGTATCCCTTGCTGAAGTGTTTTGTCGTTGATATCACGGGGATTCATATTGCTTCGTACCCAGCAGGCCATATCTTCAATGGTCGACTTCACACCATAAGTTTCAGCATCTAACGCCCCTGGCGAAACATGCACTGCCTTACCTTCGCGATATCCCCAGGCGTAATTCTTTTCTTCTGCGGGCGGTACATTAATCCACGTATGGTTGAGTTTGAGTGGCTGGAAGACACGAGTTTGCATCGCCTGCTCAAAACTCAAACCAGACGGCTTCACAGCCAGTGCGCCGAACAAACCGATACTGGAGTTGGCATACAGACGTTGTGTTCCTGGCGCCCATGCAGGCTGCCAGTTTTGATAGAAGCGCAGCAAGTCGCTTGAGGATTTCACCTCATCCGGCACCTGCAATGGCAGGCCGCCAGCGGTGTAGGTTGCGAGATGTAATAGCGTGATCCCGTTCCACTGTTTAGCGGTAAGTTCAGGCCAGTATTTTGTTGCGGGATCGCTTAACTTGATTTCCCCTCGAGCAATAGCGTCGCCACCAAGCACGCCCGTAAATGTTTTGCTGACCGAACCTAACTCAAACAACGTTTGCTGTGTGACGGGCTGCTTTTTGGCGATGTCCGCATAGCCCCAGGTAAAGTAATAAGGTTTACCCTGATAAATTACCGCCACCGCCATACCCGGGATCTTTTGTTGCTCTATAAGCGGGGTAATTGTGCGATGCACAATATCGTTGATTTGTTGAGGGGCAGCAAATGTGGAGCAAGAGGCGGTAATTAATAAGGCGCAGAGCGTCGTTTTGAACATAGGGTCTGGTTTCCATACAAAACGGCCCGCCATAGGCGGGCCGGATTTACATTGGCGATGCGTTAGATTGTAACGACACCAATCAGCGTGACAACTGTCAGGATAGCAGCCAGACCGTAGAAAACCCATTTGCCCGCAGGTACGTGGATTTTCAGATCGTGCATCGCGTGGTGCATACGGTGTAAACCACACCACAGCGGCAGAACGATCATCAGGAACAGGAATACGCGACCAATGAAGCTCTGCGCGAACGCCAGAACGCGCTCGTAGCTCAGTGCATCACCCGGAAACAGCCCCAGCGGCAGCAGAATACCAACCAGCAGGATCATCACCGGCGCAATAATTGCGCTCCACATACCACCGGCCCCGAAGAGGCCCCAGAATACCGGTTCGTCAGAACGCTTTGGATTTGGATTAATCATCTCAGGCTCCTTACCAGTACAGGGCAACAAACAGGATTACGATGGTGGCAACTACAGTTACCGCCCAGAGACTTTTGATAATTGGCTCTGGTCCCATTTTTTCGTCTTTTACAATGATATTGGCCGCTTTCGGTGCCAGTTCAAACCAGGTTTTGGTGTGCAGCAGAGCTGCCGCCAGAGTGATCAGGTTAATGATCACAATAACCGGGTTTTGTAAAAAGTCGACGAATCCCGCCCAGGCTTCCGGGCCATTTTTCAGGGCAAACAGCCCGAAAATCAGTTCAATGCTGAACCACACAGCCGGAACCGCCGTGCCTTCGCGCAGCATGTAAAAGCGATAAAACGGCAATTTTTTCCACCAGGTGGACGTCATTGGCCGTACATACGGTTTACGTTTAGTCGTCATGTTGCACTCCTTAGCGTGGTTTCAGGGTCGCGATAAGAAAGTCTTTCGAACTTTCTACTTTGCCCTGCTGAATGGCCGCAGCCGGATCGACGTGTTTCGGGCAGACTTCGGAGCAGTAGCCCACGAAAGTACAGCTCCATACGCCGTTCTGGCTGTTCAACTGCGCCATACGCTCCTTCTTACCGTGGTCGCGGCTATCTTCGTTATAACGATGCGCCAGCGTAATGGCAGCCGGACCGATGAACTCTGGGTTCAGGCCAAACTGCGGGCACGCGGCGTAGCACAGACCACAGTTGATGCAACCGGAGAACTGGTGATACTTCGCCATCTGCGCCGGGGTCTGGATGTTAGTACCCTGATCCGCGGTGCGGGAGTTGCCGATGATGTACGGTTTGATCGCTTCCAGACTTTCGATGAAGTGGGTCATATCGACCACCAGATCGCGTTCAATCGGGAAGTTAGCTAACGCTTCAACCTTCATACCGTCGGTGTAATCACGCAGGAAGGTTTTACATGCCAGTTTTGGCACGTTGTTAACCATCATGCCGCAGGAACCACAAATCGCCATACGGCAGGACCAGCGGTAGCTCAGGTCCGGTGCCAGGTTGTCTTTGATGTAGCCCAGCGCATCCAGTAATGAGGTAGTTGCGTCATAAGGCACTTCATAGAATGCGCTATGCGGTGCGGTATCGACTTCCGGGTTATAGCGCACCACCTCAATTTTCAGGTTTTTCATCTCAGCCATTCGCCTTCTCCTTCTTATTGGCTGCTTCCGCCTTATCGGCTGCATCCGCTTCGCCACCGTAAACGCGTTTAGCTGGCGGTAGCGTAGTAATCTTCACGTCGCTGTACTCCAGGCGAGTCGTGCCATCAGCATCGCGGAAGGCGAGGGTGTGTTTGAGGAAGTTGACGTCGTCACGCTCGGTGCAACCTTCGTCCAGACGCTGGTGTGCGCCGCGGGACTCTTTACGTGCCATTGCGGAGTGCGCCATACATTCAGCAACGTTCAGACCGTGGCCCAGTTCAATGGTGTAGAGCAGGTCGGTGTTGAACACGCTGGAGGTGTCGGTGATGCGCACGCGCTTGAAGCGTTCCTGCAGCTCAGCCAGCTTGTCGATGGTTTTCTGCATCAGTTCCGGCGTACGGTAGATACCGCAACCTTCTTCCATAGCCAGGCCCATTTCGTCGCGGATCTTCGCCCAGTTTTCGCCGCCATCCTGGTTAACCAGATCTTTCAGACGTTGTTCAACGCCAGCTGCCTGCGCTTCAATTGCCGCTTCGTTGCCATTACCGGCAGTTGCTGCACGCTCTGTCGCTTGTTCACCGGCCAGACGGCCGAAGACCACCAGTTCCGCCAGGGAGTTGGAGCCCAGACGGTTTGCACCGTGCAGCCCAACAGAGGAACATTCACCCACGGCGAACAGACCTTTAATGCGGGTTTCACAGTTCTGATCGGTTTCGATACCGCCCATGGTGTAGTGTGCGGTCGGACGTACCGGAATCGGTTCTTTAACCGGATCGACGCCAACGTACGCTTTCGCCAGTTCGCAGATGAACGGCAGACGTTCATGCAGTTTTTTCTCGCCGAGGTGACGCAGGTCGAGATAAACCACATCGCCACGCGGCGTGGAGATGGTGTTGCCTTTACGCCATTCGTGCCAGAAGGCCTGAGAGACTTTGTCGCGTGGACCCAGTTCCATATATTTGTTTTTCGGCTCGCCCAGCGGAGTTTCCGGGCCCATGCCGTAATCTTGCAGATAACGGTAGCCATTTTTGTTGACCAGAATACCGCCTTCGCCACGGCAACCTTCGGTCATCAGGATACCGGAACCTGGCAGACCGGTTGGGTGATACTGAACGAATTCCATGTCACGCAGCGGAACGCCGTGGCTTAGCGCCATACCCATACCGTCACCGGTAACGATGCCGCCGTTGGTGTTGTAACGATAAACGCGACCCGCACCGCCAGTAGCCATAACGACCGCGTTAGCACGGATCTGCACCAGCGTGCCTTCCATCATGTTCATTGCTACCAGGCCGCGAACATGACCATCATCAACCAGAATATCCAGCACGAAATGTTCGTCAAAACGCTGGATCTGCGGGAATTGCAGAGAGGTCTGGAACAGCGTGTGCAGCATATGGAAGCCGGTCTTATCGGCGGCGAACCAGGTACGCTCGATTTTCATGCCGCCGAAGCGACGTACGTTGACGCTACCATCCGGGCGACGGCTCCATGGGCACCCCCACAGTTCCAGTTGGGTCATTTCGGTTGGGCAGTGGTGGACGAAATAATCCACGACATCCTGCTCACACAACCAGTCGCCACCCGCTACTGTATCGTGAAAGTGATATTCGAAGCTGTCATGATCCTGCGCGACAGCGGCGGAGCCCCCTTCTGCAGCAACGGTATGGCTACGCATCGGGTATACTTTTGAGATTAGTGCGATTTTTGCATTTGGATTTGCCTGCGCGGCAGCAATTGCAGCACGTAATCCCGCGCCACCGGCGCCTACAATGGCAAGATCGGCTTGAAAGGTTTGCACGACATTCCTCCAGATTGTTTTTATCCCACAGCCCCGTACTTCAGGGTAAGTGCCTGAAAGTTACGGTCTGCGAACGCTATTCCACTGCTCCTTTATAGGTACAACAGTATAGTCTGATGGATAAGTCTGAAATTTGACGAGATCGATTTTTTTAGTGCGCAAGAGGGCTAAATTATCACTGAAGATGATTAATTTAATTACTAAACCATCAGATCGTGCTTTTTTTAGTCACTGCCCACCGTTGTTTGATTCCTGCGTAAAATTTGTCTCGCCGTCGCGTTGCGAGTAGACTTCGTGCCCTTGTCAAAAACTGGAGATTTAACTATGAGCGAAACGGCATCCTGGCAGCCGAGCGCATCCATTCCTAACTTATTAAAACGCGCGGCGATTATGGCGGAGATCCGTCGTTTCTTTGCCGATCGTGGAGTGCTGGAGGTGGAGACGCCTTGTATGAGCCAGGCGACGGTAACCGATATTCATTTGGTCCCGTTTGAGACACGTTTCGTTGGCCCCGGGCATTCGCAGGGGATGAATCTCTGGTTAATGACCAGCCCGGAATACCATATGAAACGCCTGCTGGTTGCTGGTTGTGGGCCGGTATTCCAGCTGTGCCGCAGCTTCCGTAATGAAGAGATGGGGCGTTATCACAACCCTGAGTTCACTATGCTTGAGTGGTATCGACCGCACTATGATATGTACCGGTTGATGAACGAGGTGGACGACCTCTTACAACAGGTACTGGACTGCCCGGCAGCAGAAAGCCTTTCTTATCAACAAGCTTTCTTGCGTTATCTGGAAATTGACCCGCTCTCTGCCGACAAAACGCAACTGCGGGAAGTCGCAGCGAAACTGGATTTGAGCAACGTTGCTGATACCGAAGAAGACCGCGACACGTTGCTACAATTGCTGTTTACCTTTGGCGTAGAGCCAAATATTGGTAAAGAAAAACCGACCTTTGTGTACCACTTTCCAGCCAGCCAGGCATCACTGGCGCAAATCAGTACCGAAGATCATCGGGTCGCTGAACGCTTTGAGGTTTATTATAAAGGTATTGAGCTGGCGAATGGTTTCCATGAATTGACGGATGCCCGTGAGCAGCAACAACGCTTTGAACAAGATAACCGTAAGCGCGCGGCGCGCGGTTTGCCGCAGCACCCCATTGACCAGAATCTGATTGAAGCCTTGAAAGTCGGTATGCCTGACTGTTCCGGCGTGGCATTAGGCGTTGATCGTCTGGTGATGTTGGCGCTGGGTGCGGAGACACTGGCTGAAGTCATCGCCTTTAGCGTTGACCGGGCATAATTCTGAAAAATTACTGAATTAACAGCGAAGAATGGCGTGATAAGCGCCATTCTGTAGCATATGTTTTCATTTTTCTGTTAAAGGCCACAATTTAAGACTGGATATTTGATATCATCCAGGTATCAATTCTGTATTGGTTTTTACGCTGCCCGCTCAATGTTGGGCAGTGCAGTTCAGTGGGCGCGTTTTATACACGCGCTGAAATGAAGGATGGTTTCATGCCTCACACGATAAAAAAGATGAGTCTGATAGGACTCATATTGATGATCTTTACTTCCGTATTTGGATTTGCCAATAGCCCATCGGCTTATTACTTAATGGGTTATAGTGCGATTCCCTTTTATATATTTTCTGCATTGTTATTCTTTATTCCATTCGCCTTAATGATGGCTGAAATGGGAGCTGCTTATCGCAAAGAAGAAGGTGGTATCTATTCCTGGATGAATAATAGTGTCGGACCACGTTTTGCCTTCATTGGTACGTTTATGTGGTTTTCCTCTTATATCATCTGGATGGTGAGTACCTCCGCGAAAGTTTGGGTACCGTTCTCAACATTCCTCTATGGTAGCGACATGACCCAGCACTGGCGTATTGCCGGACTGGAGCCTACGCAGGTGGTTGGTCTGCTGGCAGTGGCATGGATGATTCTGGTCACCGTCGTTGCTTCTAAGGGGATTAATAAAATTGCCCGCATTACTGCGGTGGGCGGTATTGCAGTAATGTGTCTGAATTTAGTATTGCTGTTAGTAAGCATTACTATTTTGTTATTAAATGGTGGGCATTTCGCGCAGGATATTAATTTCCTTGCATCACCGAACCCGGGTTATCAGTCCGGTCTGGCAATGCTATCGTTTGTGGTATTTGCTATTTTTGCCTATGGCGGAATTGAAGCGGTTGGTGGTCTGGTCGATAAAACGGAAAATCCAGAAAAGAACTTTGCCAAAGGTATTGTTTTTGCCGCTATTGTTATTTCAATCGGTTATTCGCTGGCAATATTTTTATGGGGCGTCAGCACAAACTGGCAGCAGGTATTAAGTAATGGTTCCGTTAACCTTGGCAATATTACCTATGTGCTGATGAAGAGCCTCGGGGTGACGCTGGGTAACGCACTGCATTTGTCACCTGAAGCGTCATTGTCGCTGGGCGTATGGTTTGCGCGTATTACCGGACTTTCGATGTTCCTCGCTTATACCGGTGCGTTCTTTACGCTTTGCTATTCACCGCTGAAAGCCATCATCCAGGGGACGCCGAAAGCGTTGTGGCCGGAACCGATGACGCGCCTGAATGCGATGGGGATGCCGTCTATCGCCATGTGGATGCAGTGCGGGTTGGTTACTGTCTTCATCCTGCTGGTTTCGTTTGGTGGCGGTACCGCATCGGCGTTCTTTAACAAGCTGACGCTGATGGCGAACGTGTCTATGACGCTTCCTTACCTGTTCCTCGCGCTGGCTTTCCCATTCTTTAAAGCACGTCAGGATCTCGACAGACCATTTGTGATTTTCAAAACGCGTATGTCGGCAATGATTGCGACGGTGGTTGTCGTTCTGGTGGTGACATTTGCGAACGTCTTCACCATTATTCAGCCTGTGGTTGAAGCCGGAGACTGGGACAGCACATTGTGGATGATTGGCGGCCCTGTCTTCTTCTCGCTGTTAGCGATGGCGATTTACCAGAACTATTGCAGTCGCATGGCGAATAAACCTGAGTTAGCTCTCGACTGATCATATGAAATCCTGCAACTCATCGTCTCTCCGGCGATGAGTTGTCAGGAAGTAATGCGTATGGATGATACTCTCCAGGGCCGGTGATAACTGAAGATGATGTTAAGCTGCTAAATGAGCCACGTTGACATCATTTGGCAGCTTCATGCATTACAAACTTCCCGCCTGACGACCTTTGCCCGCAGACGTCAGCGTTCTCCCCGTTTGTTTACCGTTGAGGCTTTCCAGACGCATCTGGAAGGGCGGGAATGGCATATCGATACCGTGGGCATGGAAGCCAGCCAGAATCAGCTGGTGGATCTCATGGCGTAGCGGCATACGGTGACCCATCTCAGCGGCGTAAATACGCAGCTCGAAAATCTGAATCCCCTGTTGCAGATCCACCAGGAAGACTTCCGGTGCCGGGTTGTCGATCACCAGCGAGCAGCGACGCGCTGCGGTGAGCAGGATTTCCGTCACTTCTTCACTGTTGGCATCGGCAGGGGCCGGAATCGTCAACACCACGCGCGTGACCGAGTCAGAGAGCGACCAGTTGATAAACTGCTCGGTAATAAACGCCTTGTTCGGCACGATTATCTCTTTACGGTCCCAGTCGCTGATGGTGGTGGCGCGGGTGTTAATTTTTGTCACGCTACCAGTAAGATCGCGGATCGTTACCGTATCGCCAATGCGAATCGGTTTTTCGAACAGGATGATCAGGCCAGAGATAAAGTTGGCGAAAATTTCCTGCAAACCAAAACCGAGACCAACACCGAGCGCGGCAACCAGCCACTGCAATTTCGACCACTCAATACCAATCATTGAGAAGCCGACCAGCCCGCCAATCAGCATCAGCAGATATTTGGTGATGGTGGTGATGGCGTAACCCGTACCCGGCGTTAAATCCAGGTGCTGCAAAATCGCCAGTTCCAGCAGCGCGGGCAGGTTGCGCACCAGTTGCGTGGTGATGATAAACACCAGAATGGCAATCAGCACCGCACCGAGGGTAATTGGCTCCAGACTTTCTACGCCCTGTACCGTGGAGGTGACATCCCACAGCGAAATATTTTCGAGGAAGCCGAAAGCGGAATGGATTTCTGACCACAGCACAATGACCGAAAGCAGGGCGATCAACATCAAAATTGAGCGCACCAGCCGCAAGGATTGCGCACTAATGGCATCGAGATCGACTTCGCTTTCATCGACTTCAATTGCCCCTTCCGGGCTACTGTGATGATGCGCTTCCTCTTCGCCACGCGCGCGTTGCGCTAACATCTCTGCCCGGCGATGCTTCGCCCGGTCAAACGCCAGCCTGCGGCGCTGGATCAGCATCCAGCGGCGGATAACGTGATAAACCACCAGTAGCAGGAACCAGATGGCAACCGAGGTTTCAAGCCTCGCTAACAGTGCCTGCGCCGTTGCCAGATAACCCACCGCCGACGCCAGAATGGCAACCAGTGGCGCGCCAATCATCATGTTCCACAGCATATGGTTGGTAATGTTGTCGCCGCTGCCCTCTTTGTTGAGATACAGCGGTATCCCGGCCTTTTTCAGGCTGAGGGTGACCACCGCCAGCGCACCGCAAATGAGGATAAAGCAAAGCCGTCCCAGCGAACCGGAAAATTCGCGGTCGTCGAGGTTATCGAACATCATCAGCGCCATAATCAGTGGCACAATAAGCCCGATGCTCATCAGGTAGTAGCGCATCCCACGAGAAACACGTTCGCGCGGCCAGCCAAAATGAGCGATAAACAAGCCGTTCGGGCGGGCAAAAGTAGCGCAAATCATCACTACCCACAGCAGCGGCACGGTGGCTGTTACGCCATCGCCAATCGCGACCGCCAGCGGATAAGGCCACGCCTCGCGCAAGCCGTAACCCAGCGTCATCCACAGCACCGGCAGCGGTGACGCGACGAGAATCGACCAGAAAAGAGTGCGCAACGTCAGCCAGAAGTGATCCTGAGTCACTTTGCCGACTTTCGCCGCCGAACGTTCGAGAAAACGGGTAAAATAGCGGCGCGAGTAAATACTGCAACCGACCAGAATCAACGCGCCAAACAGCGGCAAAATCGTCTCTTTGCTGGTCAGCATCATCACACTGGCTTTGCCCAACTGACTGAAGGTGTCCAGCGAAATGAGACGACGCAGATCCTGGGCGATTTCCAGCGGCCAGGCGATGGTCATCGGGCGCACGTCAGAGGTCCAGAACAGATAGCGGTGCGTCGCTTCGTTCACCTCTTTCAGCGCATCCTCCAGTTGCCCGTTAGAGACTTTCAGCTTGGTCAGTTCCAGCAGTAGTGTGTCGCCACCCTGCAACAATGAGTTCAGCAACTCACGCTGAGTGCGTAGCTGTGCTTCGAGAATACGGTTTTGCTCGGCAGTCAGCGGCTGACCGTCGGCCTGATGAATTTGCCGTAGCAGCGGCTGTTTATTAAGCAGATCCTCATAACGTAACCGTTGCACACGCAACTGCGCCATTTCGGTATCAAGCTGTTGTGGTTTCGGCATTTCCGGCAGCCGTGCCACCTGCGCCCGCAACGCTTCACCGAGCAGATTGGACGATCCCAGCCATTGCGACTGTTCACGCAGCGTATTCAACGCCTGCCGGACCTGTAACGTCTGGCTGGCAGCCTGACGCTGTTGCGAGGCAACGAGATCCATCCGCTGCGCCTGTTGATTCAGCGCCGCCGATAGTTCGCGGTTAATTTTGAATTGCGCGACGATATCTTTCGGCAAATCGGCACTGTTTTCTGCTAGTAATTCGGTACTTTCCAGCGCCCGCTCTGCCTCAAGCTGGCGTTGGCTGTTCAATTGATTACGCAAGGCCTGCAAATACGCATCCAGTTGCTGGCTCTCTTTTTCAGCCAGCTCAGAGCGCAAGCGCGCTAATTCCTGGCGGTTATTGGCAGACAGCTGCGCCAGCTCCAGTTCATCAACGAGCGTCTTAAGACGTGCGGAGTCAGACTGCAACGCGAAATTTTGTGCCTGATTGAGCGGAGTATTGCCGGTAAGCGTTCCCAGGCGGCGCTCGATCTCGTTTAACTGACGGCGGGCGTCGGTTTGCTGTTGCGGCAGTTGATTCAGCGAATCGGCAATCTCGCGGGCGCGCTCCTGCTCTTGCTGGGCCTGACGGCTTTTATCCAGCAACTGACTGCTGACCTGGAGAATTTCCTGATTCAGCGCGTCGGTAGACATCCCCGGCGACACGCTGCGCGGCTCGTCACGCATGTTGTTTAATTGTGCGCGCAGAGTAGCGGAGAGTTTCGGATAATTATCAATGACTTCTTGATATTGCTTGATGCGCTCAAGGGAACCTTTTCGTTCCTCAAGCGCATTTAAGGCAGACTGGAGTGCCTCTATGACTTCTGGCTGCGCGGGTTTCGCCGCTTTTGCCTGCTCCAGTTCCTGGGTGATTTGTTTGCTATCGGGGGCCGTCGCGGCGTACGCCCCCCAACTGAGGCACCAGGCCATCAGAAAAGTGATAATCAGGCGCACGTCAGCGTTTCCTTTGATGGATTAGACCTGGTCTTTTTTATCGTCAACCAATGGGCTGGCGTCGTGTTCTGCTTCGATCTCTTCAGCAGGAAGTGGGGCTGGTTCAGCGTCTGGCGTAACAAAGGTTTCGGTAGATACTGCCAGCGGCTGGCCAATTTTCGTGACAGACAGGCTTTCCAGTTGCTCAACCAGATTCACTTTACCCGGTGCAAACAGGTTGATAACGGTAGAGCCAAGTTTAAAGCGACCCATTTCCTGGCCTTTCAGCAGCGCCACAGAACCGTCGTTTTCCCCGGCAGGCCAGGTCCAGCGCTTGATGATGCCTTCGCGCGGCGGCGTAATGGTGCCCGCCCAGACAGTCTCAATGCTGCCTACAATCGTCGCACCGACCAGAATCTGCGCCATTGGGCCAAATTCGGTATCGAACAGGCAGATCACGCGTTCGTTACGGGCAAACAGATTCGGCACGTTCTGAGCCGTGAGATGGTTAACGGAGAAGAGATCGCCCGGCACGTAGATCATCTCACGCAGAATACCGTTGCACGGCATGTGTACGCGGTGGTAGTCACGCGGGGAGAGGTAAGTGGTCACAAACGTACCGTTGCGGAACAGGTCCGCCATCAGATAGTTGCCTGCCAGCAGGGCTTCGAGGCTGTAGTTGTGGCCTTTGGCTTGCAGGATTTTATCTTCTTCGATTTTACCCAACTGGCTGATAACGCCATCGGCAGGCATAACCAGGACATTCGGATCGG
This sequence comes from Escherichia sp. WS1152, assembly GCF_046487665.1. Taxonomy (NCBI): domain Bacteria; kingdom Pseudomonadati; phylum Pseudomonadota; class Gammaproteobacteria; order Enterobacterales; family Enterobacteriaceae; genus Escherichia; species Escherichia sp. WS1152. The sequence goes on from NZ_JBJQJA010000014.1 coordinate 63,312, forward strand.
TATCGATTGGGCGTACTTCGTCACGCAGCGGACGGACAAAGAATTCGTTAAAGGTGCGGTAGCTGGCGGTGTCCGGCTTTTGCGCCTCTTTCATGTCGACCTTGTAGTATTTAACGAACAGATCGATAACCAGTTTTGTCAGCCATCCTGCCCGCTTGCTTGCGCCCCAACCCGCCAGGCGAGTAAGCCATAGTTTCGGCAGAATGTACTGTAGCGAAAGTTTAAATGAATTTAACAAGGTAGCCTCCAGGCCATTGTTTTGTCGTTCCTGATCCGGCCTACATGCCGGATCCTGAAAAAAAGGGGACGATTCTAACGACGGTTAGCTTAATTGTCAGTCATCCGTATCAGAAAAGTTTTTACGCGTTTTTACCTGCGCCATGCTTTCCAGAATACGGTGATAGTTTTCGAAACGGGTTTCCGCGATTTTTCCTTCCTCAACCGCTTCCCGGATAGCGCAGCCCGGATCGGTATCGTGTTTGCAATCGCGATATTTACACAGACCTAAGTAGTCATGGAATTCGACAAAACCCTGAGTGATTTGTTCCGGATCCAGGTGCCAGAGGCCGAACTCACGCACACCAGGGGAATCAATCACATCACCGCCGTGCGGGAAGTGATACAGCCGAGCGGCGGTCGTGGTGTGCTGACCAAGCCCCGAGTTGTCAGAGACATCGTTGGTCAGGATCTCTTTTTGCAGCCCCAGCAACGCGTTCAGCAGGCTGGATTTGCCGACGCCAGACTGCCCGGCAAAAATGCTGATGCGCCCGGTCAACGCCTCTTCCAGCGGTTTTAGCCCATCCTGAGTATGGCTGGAAACCATCAATACGCGATAACCGATATTGCGGTAGATATCCATCTGTTCGTTGACGAACGCCATGCCTTCGTCGTCCAGCAGGTCTATCTTGTTGAGCACAATAATCGGCTCAATCTGCAAGGTTTCGCAGGCCACCAGGTAACGGTCGATAATATTGAGTGACAGCTCCGGCAAAATGGCGGAGACAATGACAATCTGGTCGATGTTGGCGGCAATAGGTTTCACGCCGTCGTAGAAATCCGGACGCGTCAACACCGAGGTGCGCTCATGCACCGCTTCCACGATCCCTTTGACATTTACGCCTTCCGCCGCCGGTTTACCCGGACGCCAGACTACGCGGTCGCCGGTCACCAGCGAACGGATGGTACGGCGAATATTGCAGCGGTGAACGTCGCCATCGGCGGATTCCACATCAGCGTGCATACCAAAGCGGCTGATGACGATACCTTCATCAGGCTCGCCAAACAGATTGTCGTCGTAGTCGGGCTTCTCCTTAGACGTTTTAAGACGACGCTGGTGATTGGCGTTCACGCGGCGCTGCTGGCCTTTGGAGAGTTTATTTTTACTCAATCGTACAGACTCCTGGTCGCCCCTGATGGGCAAAACATCTATGATACACGCAATTGTGGATCAATATAGTCACTGTGAATGGGTGGAAAATAGCATGAGTGCCAATGAAAACAACCTGATTTGGATCGATCTTGAGATGACCGGTCTGGATCCCGAGCGCGATCGCATTATTGAGATTGCCACGCTGGTGACCGATGCCAACCTGAATATTCTGGCAGAAGGGCCGACCATTGCAGTACACCAGTCCGATGAACAGCTGGCGCTGATGGATGACTGGAACGTGCGCACCCATACCGCCAGCGGGCTGGTAGAGCGCGTGAAAGCGAGCACGATGGGCGATCGTGAAGCTGAACTGGCAACGCTCGAATTCTTAAAACAGTGGGTGCCTGCGGGAAAATCGCCGATTTGCGGTAACAGCATCGGCCAGGATCGTCGCTTCCTGTTTAAATACATGCCGGAGCTGGAAGCCTACTTCCACTACCGTTATCTCGATGTCAGCACCCTGAAAGAGCTGGCGCGCCGCTGGAAGCCGGAAATTCTGGATGGTTTTACCAAGCAGGGGACGCATCAGGCGATGGATGATATCCGTGAATCGGTGGCGGAGCTGGCTTACTACCGCGAGCATTTTATCAAGCTGTAAAATTTTTCCTGGTCACGTAAGCGTCGGAATCCACTTGCGGCGGCGTGATTTTGACGCTAAATTGAACGCCTTGCTGATAATTTCAGCACTTGAGATAAAAACTCAAAAAAAATTTTTTAGGGGGGTTGCAGAGGGAAAGATTTCTCGTATAATGCGCCTCCCGTAACGACGCGGAAATGCGAAAATTACGAAAGCAAAATTAAGTAGTACGCGGGAATAGCTCAGTTGGTAGAGCACGACCTTGCCAAGGTCGGGGTCGCGAGTTCGAGTCTCGTTTCCCGCTCCAAAATTTGAAAAGTGCTGCAAAGCACAGACCACCCAAGCGGGAATAGCTCAGTTGGTAGAGCACGACCTTGCCAAGGTCGGGGTCGCGAGTTCGAGTCTCGTTTCCCGCTCCAAAATTTGAAAGTGCTGTAAGGCACAGACCACCCAAGCGGGAATAGCTCAGTTGGTAGAGCACGACCTTGCCAAGGTCGGGGTCGCGAGTTCGAGTCTCGTTTCCCGCTCCAAATTCTTCTCTCAATAAAATATCCACAGCGACGCGATGCGTTATTGCTGGTTTTTGTTGTCTCTGACAAACTCTTGTAAACAGAGTTATCCACAGCCTCAGGCTGTAATCTTAATTTCAAAGAAACTTCGCACGGTGAATAGTATTTTTTTAACCTATTGATAGGTAAGTTAAAAATTAAGATTCCGTTTTGTCGAGTCGATCACTTGACGATTTTATTCGTCTTGAATTGCAATGCGTTTTTATTTTTATTCACAAGCTGTGGATGAATCAGGCGTCACGCGGTAACCCTTTTTCAATCACCCGAACCAGACGCTGTTTTTTCGGCAATTGCACTTCGACTATGCACGCATTTCGCCTCTCGATTTGCTGCGCCATCGCCCACGCTATGTGCTCATCAAGAAGTGGGTGCTCACCTTTGCGACTCTCCAGCGCCGCCAGAATCGTTTCATCCCAGGGCGCATTGCCTAATGCCACGGCGATATTACGCAGCCAGCGCAGGTGACCTATACGGCGAATCGCCGAACCTTCCGTGACTTTTAAAAACTTCTCTTCGCTCCAGGCGAATAACTCAATGAGTTCCGGTGCGTGTAGCGGCTTACGCGGGCTGAAATCGTCTTCTGTAGTGAGTTGTGAATAGCGATTCCACGGGCAGATCAGCTGGCAGTCATCGCAACCGTAAATACGGTTTCCCATTAACGGTCGCAACTCTTCCGGGATCGCCCCTTCCAGTTCGATGGTGAGATAAGAGATACAGCGGCGAGCATCGACGGTATATGGCTCGACGATGGCACCGGTCGGGCAAATCGTCATACAGGCCACGCATTTGCCGCATCCTTCCTCGACTGGTTGATCCACGGGCAGCGGAATATCGACCAGCAATTCGCCTAAAAAGAAGAACGAACCGGCCTCGCGATTGAGGATAAGTGAGTGCTTACCTGTCCAGCCGAGCCCAGCTTTTTCAGCTAACGGGCGCTCGAGAATAGGCGCAGAATCGACAAACGGTCTAAAATTCAGCGAAACACAATGTTGCTGAATCATCTCGCCCAGCTTTTTGAGTCGGTTGCGCAGAAGTTTGTGATAGTCACGGCCCAGCGCATAACGGCTAACATAGCCGAGTTTGGGGTTTTTCAGCGTGCTGGCAAATGCGGCGTTAGCAGGAAGGTAATTCATCCGCACGCTGATCACGCGCAGCGTACCGGGCAATAACTCATGGGGGCGAGCGCGCAGCATACCGTGACGTGCCATCCAGTCCATTTCGCCGTGGTATTGTTTGTCCAGCCATGCTTGCAGTTTGGGCTCGGACTCGCTGAGATCGGTATCGGTAATACCTACCTGCTGAAAGCCCAGTTCCAGCCCCCACTGTTTAATTTTTTGCGCTAACTGATTGAGATCGAGGGGCTCTGACATGACGGACCATACAATGAAGAAAAACCCCGTAAGTATACCACACACCGTCTGGTACGCCGACGATATCCGCCGCGGAGAACGCGAGGCGGCAGATGTGCTGGGGCTCACACTCTATGAGCTGATGCTTCGCGCTGGCGAGGCCGCATTCCAGGTGTGTCGTTCGGCGTATCCTGACGCCCGCCACTGGCTGGTGCTGTGCGGTCATGGTAATAACGGCGGCGATGGCTACGTGGTCGCGCGACTGGCCAAAGCGGTCGGCATTGAGGTCACGTTGTTGGCCCAGGATAGCGACAAACCGTTGCCGGAAGGGGCCGCGCTGGCACGCGAAGCATGGTTAAACGCGGGTGGCGAGATCCATGCTTCGAATATTGTCTGGCCCGAATCGGTAGATCTGATTGTTGATGCGCTGCTCGGTACCGGCTTGCAGCAAGCGCCCCGCGAATCCATTAGCCAGTTAATCGACCACGCTAATTCCCATCCTGCGCCGATTGTGGCGGTTGATATCCCTTCCGGCCTGCTGGCTGAAACCGGCGCTACGCCAGGTGCGGTGATCAACGCCGATCACACCATCACTTTTATTGCGCTGAAACCAGGCTTGCTCACTGGAAAAGCGCGGGATGTTACCGGACAACTGCATTTTGACTCACTGGGGCTGGATAGCTGGCTGGCAGGTCAGGAGACGAAAATTCAGCGGTTTTCGGCAGAACAACTTTCTCACTGGCTGAAACCGCGTCGCCCGACTTCGCATAAAGGCGATCACGGGCGGCTGGTGATTATCGGTGGCGATCACGGCACGGCGGGGGCTATTCGTATGACGGGGGAAGCGGCGCTGCGTGCTGGTGCTGGTTTAGTCCGAGTACTGACCCGCAGTGAGAACATTGCGTCGCTGCTGACTGCACGACCAGAATTGATGGTGCATGAACTGACTATGGACTCTCTTACCGAAAGCCTGGAATGGGCCGATGTGGTGGTGATTGGTCCCGGTCTGGGCCAGCAAGAGTGGGGGAAAAAAGCCCTGCAAAAAGTTGAGAATTTTCGCAAACCGATGTTGTGGGATGCCGATGCATTGAACCTGCTGGCAATCAATCCCGATAAGCGTCACAATCGCGTGATCACGCCGCATCCTGGCGAGGCCGCACGGTTGTTAGGCTGTTCCGTCGCTGAAATTGAAAGTGACCGCTTACATTGCGCCAAACGTCTGGTACAACGTTATGGCGGCGTAGCGGTGCTGAAAGGTGCCGGAACCGTGGTCGCCGCCCATCCTGACGCTTTAGGCATTATTGATGCCGGAAATGCAGGCATGGCAAGCGGCGGCATGGGCGATGTGCTCTCTGGTATTATTGGCGCATTGCTTGGGCAAAAACTGTCGCCGTATGATGCAGCCTGTGCAGGCTGTGTCGCGCACGGTGCGGCAGCTGACGTACTGGCGGCGCGTTTTGGAACGCGCGGGATGCTGGCAACCGATCTCTTTTCCACGCTACAGCGTATTGTTAACCCGGAAGTGACTGAAAAAAACCATGATGAATCGAGTAATTCCGCTCCCTGATGAGCAGGCAACCTTAGACCTGGGCGAGCGGGTAGCCAAAGCCTGCGATGGTGCAACCGTCATCTATCTGTATGGCGATTTAGGCGCAGGTAAAACCACCTTTAGCCGGGGCTTTTTGCAGGCTTTGGGTCATCAGGGTAATGTCAAAAGCCCGACCTATACGCTGGTCGAACCCTATACGCTCGACAACTTAATGGTTTATCACTTTGATTTGTACCGCCTTGCCGATCCCGAGGAGCTGGAGTTTATGGGGATCCGCGACTATTTTGCCAACGATGCCATCTGCCTGGTGGAGTGGCCACAACAAGGTACAGGTGTTCTTCCTGACCCGGATGTCGAAATACACATTGATTATCAGGCACAAGGCCGTGAGGCGCGCGTGAGTGCGGTTTCCTCTGCGGGTGAATTGTTGCTGGCGCGTTTAGCCGGTTAACCTTTGAAAGGTGGCGGGATGATGTATCGCATCAGAAATTGGTTGGTAGCGACGTTGCTGCTGCTGTGCGCGCAGGTGGGTGCCGCGACGCTCTCTGATATTCAGGTTTCTAACGGTAATCAACAGGCGCGGATAACGTTGAGTTTTATTGGCGATCCTGATTATGCGTTTAGCCATCAAAGCAAACGCACCGTGGCGCTCGATATCAAACAAACGGGCGTGATTCAGGGACTGCCGTTGTTGTTCAGCGGTAATAATCTGGTGAAGACGATTCGCTCCGGAACGCCTAAAGATGCACAAACGCTACGGCTGGTGGTCGATCTTACCGAAAATGGTAAAACCGAAGCGGTGAAGCGGCAGAATGGCAGCAATTACACTGTCGTCTTTACGATTAACGCCGATGCGCCGCCACCGCCTCCTCCGCCGCCTGTGGTTGCGAAACGCGTTGAAACGCCTACGGTTGTCGCACCGCGCGTCAGCGAACCGGCGCGCAATCCGTTTAAAACGGAAAGTAACCGCACTACGGGTGTTATCAGCAGTAATACGGTAACGCGTCCGGCAGCGCGCGCGACGGCTAACACTGGCGATAAAATTATCATCGCTATTGATGCCGGACACGGCGGTCAGGACCCTGGCGCTATCGGCCCCGGCGGTACGCGGGAGAAAAATGTCACCATCGCCATCGCGCGTAAATTGCGTACTTTGCTCAATGACGATCCGATGTTTAAGGGCGTTTTAACCCGTGACGGGGATTACTTTATCTCGGTGATGGGGCGCAGCGATGTGGCACGTAAGCAAAACGCCAATTTCCTCGTGTCGATTCACGCTGATGCCGCACCGAACCGCAGTGCGACTGGCGCTTCCGTATGGGTGCTCTCTAACCGTCGCGCCAACAGCGAAATGGCCAGCTGGCTGGAGCAGCACGAGAAACAGTCGGAGCTACTGGGCGGAGCGGGCGATGTGCTGGCGAACAGTCAGTCTGACCCCTATTTAAGCCAGGCTGTGCTGGATTTACAGTTCGGTCATTCCCAGCGGGTAGGGTATGATGTAGCGACCAGTATGATCAGTCAGTTGCAACGCATTGGCGAAATTCATAAACGTCGACCAGAACACGCCAGCCTTGGCGTTCTGCGTTCGCCGGATATCCCATCAGTACTGGTCGAAACCGGTTTTATCAGCAACAACAGCGAAGAACGTTTGCTGGCGAGCGACGATTACCAACAACAGCTGGCAGAAGCCATTTATAAAGGTCTGCGCAATTATTTCCTTGCGCATCCGATGCAATCTGCGCCGCAGGGTGCAACGGCACAAACTGCCAGTACGGTGACGACGCCAGATCGTACGCTGCCAAACTAAGGACGATTGATGCCAATTCAGGTCTTACCGCCACAACTGGCGAACCAGATTGCCGCAGGTGAGGTGGTCGAGCGACCTGCGTCGGTAGTCAAAGAACTGGTGGAAAACAGCCTCGATGCAGGTGCGACGCGTATCGATATTGATATCGAACGCGGTGGGGCGAAACTTATCCGCATTCGTGATAACGGCTGCGGTATCAAAAAAGACGAGCTGGCGCTGGCGCTGGCGCGTCATGCCACCAGTAAAATCGCCTCTCTGGACGATCTCGAAGCCATTATCAGCCTGGGCTTTCGCGGTGAGGCGCTGGCGAGTATCAGTTCGGTTTCCCGCCTGACGCTCACTTCACGCACCGCAGAACAGCAGGAAGCCTGGCAGGCCTATGCCGAAGGGCGCGATATGGACGTGACGGTTAAACCGGCGGCGCATCCGGTGGGAACGACGCTGGAGGTACTGGACCTGTTCTACAACACCCCGGCGCGGCGCAAATTCCTGCGCACCGAGAAAACCGAATTTAACCATATCGATGAAATCATCCGCCGCATCGCACTGGCGCGTTTCGACGTCACGATCAACCTGTCGCATAACGGCAAAATCGTACGCCAGTACCGCGCAGTGCCGGAAGGCGGGCAAAAAGAACGGCGCTTAGGCGCGATTTGTGGCACCGCTTTTCTCGAACAAGCGCTGGCGATTGAATGGCAACACGGCGATCTCACGCTGCGCGGCTGGGTGGCCGATCCAAATCACACCACGCCCGCACTGGCGGAAATTCAGTATTGCTACGTGAATGGTCGCATGATGCGCGATCGCCTGATCAATCACGCGATCCGCCAGGCCTGCGAAGACAAACTGGGGGCCGATCAACAACCGGCGTTTGTGTTGTATCTGGAGATCGACCCGCATCAGGTGGACGTCAACGTACACCCCGCCAAACACGAAGTGCGTTTCCATCAGTCGCGCCTGGTGCATGACTTTATCTATCAGGGCGTGCTGAGCGTGCTACAACAGCAGCTGGAAACGCCGCTACCGCTGGACGATGAACCACAACCCACACCGCGTGCCATCCCGGAAAACCGCGTGGCGGCGGGGCGCAATCACTTTGCTGAACCGGCAGTTCGTGAGCCAGTAGCTCCGCGCTACACTCCTGCGCCAGCATCAGGCAGTCGTCCGGCTGCCCCCTGGCCGAATGCGCAACCAGGTTACCAGAAACAGCAAGGTGAAGTGTATCGCCAGCTTTTGCAAACGCCCGCGCCGATGCAAAAACCAAAAGCGCCAGAACCGCATGAACCTGCACTTGCGGCGAACAGTCAGAGTTTTGGTCGGGTACTGACTATCGTCCATTCCGACTGTGCGTTGCTGGAGCGCGACGGCAACATTTCACTTTTAGCCTTGCCAGTGGCAGAACGTTGGCTGCGTCAGGTACAACTGACGCCGGGTGAAGCGCCCGTTTGCGCCCAGCCGTTGCTGATTCCGTTGCGGCTAAAAGTTTCTGGCGAAGAAAAATCGGCATTAGAAAAAGCGCAGTCTGCCCTGGCGGAATTGGGTATTGATTTCCAGTCAGATGCACAGCATGTGACCATCAGGGCCGTGCCTTTACCCTTACGCCAACAAAATTTACAAATCTTGATTCCTGAACTGATAGGCTACCTGGCGAAGCAGTCCGTATTCGAACCTGGCAATATTGCGCAGTGGATTGCACGAAATCTGATGAGCGAACATGCGCAGTGGTCAATGGCACAGGCCATAACCCTGCTGGCGGACGTGGAACGGTTATGTCCGCAACTTGTGAAAACGCCGCCGGGTGGTCTGTTACAATCTGTTGATTTACATCCGGCGATAAAAGCCCTGAAAGATGAGTGATATCAGTAAGGCGAGCCTGCCTAAGGCGATTTTTTTGATGGGGCCGACGGCCTCCGGTAAAACGGCGTTAGCCATTGAGCTGCGTAAAATTTTACCAGTAGAGTTGATAAGCGTTGATTCTGCCCTTATTTACAAAGGGATGGATATCGGGACGGCGAAGCCGAACGCTGAAGAGTTACTCGCCGCGCCGCACCGATTGCTGGATATTCGCGATCCGTCGCAGGCTTACTCGGCTGCTGATTTTCGCCGCGATGCGCTGGCGGAAATGGCCGATATCACCGCGGCGGGGCGGATCCCACTGTTAGTGGGCGGTACGATGTTGTATTTCAAGGCATTGCTGGAAGGGTTGTCGCCGCTACCGTCGGCAGACCCGGAAGTACGGGCCAGAATTGAGCAACAGGCGGCAGAGCAAGGTTGGGAGTCATTGCATCGTCAACTTCAGGAGATCGATCCGGTTGCGGCAGCAAGGATTCATCCAAATGATCCACAAAGGCTTTCCCGGGCACTGGAAGTTTTTTTCATTTCGGGTAAAACTTTAACGGAACTGACGCAAACGTCAGGAGACGCTCTACCGTATCAGGTGCATCAGTTCGCCATCGCCCCGGCGAGCCGTGAACTGCTCCATCAACGCATTGAGCAGCGTTTTCATCAGATGTTGGCTTCAGGTTTTGAAGCAGAAGTCCGGGCGCTTTTTGCCCGAGGAGATTTGCATACGGACTTGCCTTCCATTCGTTGCGTGGGTTATCGCCAGATGTGGTCTTACCTTGAAGGCGAAATCTCATACGATGAAATGGTTTATCGAGGTGTTTGCGCCACGAGACAGTTGGCGAAGCGGCAGATAACCTGGCTGCGTGGTTGGGAAGGGGTTCACTGGCTTGATAGTGAAAAACCAGAACAGGCGCGTGACGAAGTATTACAGGTTGTTGGTGCTATCGCAGGCTGAATGTGTACAATTGAGACGTATCGTGCGCAATTTTTTCAGAATCGAAAGGTTCAAAGTACAAATAAGCATATAAGGAAAAGAGAGAATGGCTAAGGGGCAATCTTTACAAGATCCGTTCCTGAACGCACTGCGTCGGGAACGTGTTCCAGTTTCTATTTATTTGGTGAATGGTATTAAGCTGCAAGGGCAAATCGAGTCTTTTGATCAGTTCGTGATCCTGTTGAAAAACACGGTCAGCCAGATGGTTTACAAGCACGCGATTTCTACTGTTGTCCCGTCTCGCCCGGTTTCTCATCACAGTAACAATGCCGGTGGCGGTACCAGCAGTAACTACCATCATGGTAGCAGCGCGCAGAATACTTCCGCGCAACAGGACAGCGAAGAAACCGAATAAGGTTTCGGGCTGTTTTTTTTACACGGGGAGCCAGCGATCCTGCGTTCCCCGCTGATCTATTTAGAGGGTTATACGCTTGTTTGACCGTTATGATGCTGGTGAGCAGGCGGTACTGGTACACATCTATTTTACGCAAGACAAAGATATGGAAGACCTCCAGGAGTTTGAATCTCTGGTCTCTTCCGCCGGTGTCGAAGCATTGCAGGTGATTACCGGTAGCCGTAAAGCGCCGCACCCAAAGTATTTTGTAGGTGAAGGTAAAGCAGTTGAAATTGCGGAAGCTGTCAAAGCGACGGGTGCTTCGGTCGTTCTTTTTGACCATGCCCTGAGCCCGGCGCAAGAGCGTAACCTGGAGCGTTTGTGCGAGTGTCGTGTTATCGACCGCACCGGCCTTATTTTAGATATTTTCGCCCAACGTGCGCGTACCCATGAGGGTAAGTTGCAGGTTGAGCTGGCGCAGCTGCGCCATCTGGCTACGCGCCTGGTGCGTGGCTGGACCCACCTTGAAAGACAGAAAGGCGGGATAGGTTTGCGTGGTCCGGGTGAAACCCAGCTCGAAACCGACCGTCGTTTGTTGCGTAATCGCATCGTGCAGATACAGTCGCGCCTGGAAAGAGTTGAAAAGCAGCGTGAGCAGGGGCGGCAATCGCGTATCAAAGCCGACGTTCCTACTGTTTCGCTGGTGGGATATACCAACGCCGGTAAATCTACCCTTTTCAATCGCATCACCGAAGCGCGGGTCTACGCGGCAGACCAGTTGTTTGCCACCCTCGACCCGACGTTGCGGCGTATTGACGTTGCAGATGTCGGTGAAACCGTACTTGCAGATACCGTAGGGTTTATTCGCCACCTGCCGCACGATCTGGTGGCAGCATTTAAAGCCACGTTACAAGAGACGCGGCAAGCCACATTACTGCTGCACGTCATTGATGCGGCGGATGTGCGTGTACAAGAAAACATCGAAGCGGTGAATACGGTTCTTGAAGAGATCGACGCTCACGAGATCCCAACCCTGCTGGTGATGAACAAGATCGATATGCTGGAAGATTTCGAACCGCGTATTGATCGGGACGAAGAGAACAAACCGATCCGTGTCTGGCTTTCCGCACAGACCGGAGCGGGGATACCACAGCTTTTTCAGGCTTTGACGGAGCGGCTTTCCGGCGAGGTGGCGCAGCATACATTGCGTCTGCCACCGCAGGAAGGGCGTCTGAGAAGTCGTTTTTATCAGCTTCAGGCAATAGAAAAAGAGTGGATGGAGGAGGACGGCAGCGTAAGTCTGCAAGTTCGTATGCCGATCGTTGACTGGCGTCGCCTCTGTAAACAAGAACCGGCGTTGATCGATTACCTGATCTAACGGCGTAGCGTCTGAAGCGTGGAGTCATATCCTCTGGCGTCGAAAGACAACAGGGATCACCGCATAACAAATATGGAGCACAAACATGGCGTGGAATCAGCCCGGTAATAACGGACAAGACCGCGACCCGTGGGGAAGCAGCAAACCTGGCGGCAACTCTGAGGGAAATGGAAACAAAGGCGGTCGCGATCAAGGGCCACCTGATTTAGATGATATCTTCCGCAAACTGAGTAAAAAGCTCGGTGGTCTGGGCGGCGGTAAAGGCACCGGATCTGGCGGTGGCAGTTCATCGCAAGGCCCGCGCCCGCAGCTTGGCGGTCGTGTCGTTACCATCGCAGCGGCAGCGATTGTCATTATCTGGGCGGCCAGTGGTTTCTATACCATTAAAGAAGCCGAACGTGGCGTGGTAACACGCTTTGGTAAATTCAGCCATCTGGTTGAGCCGGGTCTGAACTGGAAACCGACGTTTATCGACGAAGTCAAACCGGTGAACGTGGAAGCCGTGCGTGAACTGGCCGCTTCTGGTGTGATGCTGACGTCGGACGAGAACGTAGTGCGCGTTGAGATGAACGTGCAGTACCGCGTCACCAATCCGGAAAAATATCTGTATAGCGTGACCAGCCCGGATGACAGCCTGCGTCAGGCTACCGACAGCGCCCTGCGTGGAGTTATCGGTAAATACACCATGGACCGCATTCTGACGGAAGGTCGTACCGTGATTCGTAGCGATACTCAGCGCGAACTGGAAGAGACTATCCGCCCGTATGACATGGGTATCACGCTGCTGGACGTCAACTTCCAGGCTGCTCGTCCGCCGGAAGAAGTAAAAGCGGCGTTTGACGATGCGATTGCCGCGCGTGAAAACGAACAGCAATACATTCGTGAAGCAGAAGCGTATACCAACGAAGTTCAGCCGCGTGCGAACGGTCAGGCGCAACGTATCCTCGAAGAGGCGCGTGCGTACAAGGCCCAGACCATCCTGGAAGCTCAGGGTGAAGTGGCGCGCTTTGCTAAACTTCTGCCGGAATATAAAGCCGCGCCGGAAATTACTCGCGAGCGTCTGTATATCGAGACGATGGAAAAAGTGTTGGGTAACACCCGCAAAGTGCTGGTTAACGATAAAGGTGGCAACCTGATGGTTCTGCCGTTAGACCAGATGCTGAAAGGTGGTAACGCCCCTGCGGCGAAGAGCGATAACGGTGCCAGCAATCTGCTGCGTCTGCCGCCAGCCTCTTCCTCCACAACCAGTGGAGCAAGCAACACGTCGTCCACCAGTCAGGGCGATATTATGGACCAACGCCGCGCCAACGCGCAGCGTAACGACTACCAGCGTCAGGGGGAATAACGATGCGTAAGTCAGTTATCGCGATTATCATCATCGTGCTGGTAGTGCTTTACATGTCTGTCTTTGTCGTCAAAGAAGGTGAGCGCGGTATTACGCTGCGTTTTGGTAAGGTACTGCGTGACGATGACAACAAACCTCTGGTTTATGAGCCGGGTCTGCATTTCAAGATACCGTTCATTGAAACGGTGAAAATGCTCGACGCACGTATTCAGACCATGGACAACCAGGCCGACCGCTTTGTGACCAAAGAGAAGAAAGACCTGATCGTCGACTCTTACATCAAATGGCGCATCAGCGATTTCAGCCGTTACTACCTGGCAACGGGTGGTGGCGACATTTCGCAAGCGGAAGTGCTGTTGAAACGTAAGTTCTCTGACCGTCTGCGTTCTGAAATTGGTCGCCTGGACGTGAAAGATATCGTCACTGATTCCCGTGGTCGTCTGACCCTCGAAGTACGTGACGCGCTGAACTCCGGTTCTGCGGGTACAGAAGATGAAGTTACTACCCCGGCGGCAGATAACGCCATTGCCGAAGCGGCAGAGCGCGTAACGGCTGAGACGAAGGGCAAAGTTCCGGTCATCAACCCGAACAGTATGGCGGCGCTGGGTATTGAAGTTGTCGATGTGCGTATCAAGCAGATCAACCTGCCGACCGAAGTGTCTGAAGCGATCTACAACCGTATGCGCGCCGAGCGTGAAGCGGTAGCGCGTCGTCACCGTTCACAAGGTCAGGAAGAAGCGGAAAAACTGCGCGCGACTGCCGACTATGAAGTGACCAGAACACTGGCAGAAGCTGAGCGTCAGGGCCGTATCATGCGTGGTGAAGGCGATGCCGAAGCAGCCAAACTGTTTGCTGATGCATTCAGTAAAGATCCGGACTTCTACGCATTCATCCGTAGCCTGCGTGCTTATGAGAACAGCTTCTCTGGCAATCAGGACGTGATGGTCATGAGCCCGGATAGCGATTTCTTCCGCTACATGAAGACGCCGACTTCCGCAACGCGTTAATATAACGACTGCGGTACAGGTCAATAAAGCCACCGCATCCTCTGGGATGTCGGTGGTTTTCTTTTTCTATAAGGATAATGAATGAATTCGACAATCTGGCTGGCGCTTGCCCTGGTTTTGGTACTGGAAGGTTTAGGGCCGATGCTTTACCCGAAGGCATGGAAGAAGATGATCTCTGCGATGACCAATTTGCCCGATAATATTTTACGTCGTTTTGGCGGTGGACTTGTGGTTGCGGGCGTTGTGGTCTACTACATGTTGAGGAAAACGATTGGCTGAACAAAAAACAGACTGATCGAGGTCATTTTTGAGTGCAAAAAGTGCTGTAACTCTGAAAAAGCGATGGTAGAATCCATTTTTAAGCAAACGGTGATTTTGAAAAATGGGTAACAACGTCGTCGTACTGGGCACCCAATGGGGTGACGAAGGTAAAGGTAAGATCGTCGATCTTCTGACTGAACGGGCTAAATATGTTGTACGCTACCAGGGCGGTCACAACGCAGGCCATACTCTCGTAATCAACGGTGAAAAAACCGTTCTCCATCTTATTCCATCAGGTATTCTCCGCGAGAATGTAACCAGCATCATCGGTAACGGTGTTGTGCTGTCTCCGGCCGCGCTGATGAAAGAGATGAAAGAACTGGAAGACCGTGGCATCCCCGTTCGTGAGCGTCTGCTGCTGTCTGAAGCATGTCCGCTGATCCTTGATTATCACGTTGCGCTTGATAACGCGCGTGAGAAAGCGCGTGGCGCGAAAGCGATCGGCACCACCGGTCGTGGTATCGGGCCTGCTTATGAAGATAAAGTGGCACGTCGCGGTCTGCGTGTTGGCGACCTTTTCGACAAAGAAACCTTCGCTGAAAAACTGAAAGAAGTGATGGAATATCACAACTTCCAGTTGGTTAACTACTACAAAGCTGAAGCGGTTGATTACCAGAAAGTTCTGGATGATACGATGGCTGTTGCCGACATCCTGACTTCTATGGTGGTTGACGTTTCTGACCTGCTCGACCAGGCGCGTCAGCGTGGCGATTTCGTCATGTTTGAAGGTGCGCAGGGTACGCTGCTGGATATCGACCACGGTACTTATCCGTACGTAACTTCTTCCAACACCACTGCTGGTGGCGTGGCGACCGGTTCCGGCCTGGGCCCGCGTTATGTTGATTACGTTCTGGGTATCCTCAAAGCTTACTCCACTCGTGTGGGTGCAGGTCCGTTCCCGACTGAACTGTTTGATGAAACTGGCGAGTTCCTCTGCAAGCAGGGTAACGAATTCGGCGCAACTACGGGTCGTCGTCGTCGTACCGGCTGGCTGGACACCGTTGCCGTTCGTCGTGCGGTACAGCTGAACTCCCTGTCTGGCTTCTGCCTGACTAAACTGGACGTTCTGGATGGCCTGAAAGAGGTGAAACTCTGTGTGGCTTACCGTATGCCGGATGGTCGCGAAGTGACTACCACTCCGCTGGCAGCTGACGACTGGAAAGGTGTAGAGCCGATTTACGAAACCATGCCGGGCTGGTCTGAATCCACCTTCGGCGTGAAAGAACGTAGCGGTCTGCCGCAGGCGGCGCTGAACTACATCAAACGTATTGAAGAGCTGACCGGTGTGCCGATCGATATCATCTCTACCGGTCCGGATCGTACTGAAACCATGATTCTGCGCGACCCGTTCGACGCGTAATTTTGGTACGCCTGGCAGATATTTTGCCTGCTGGGCTAACAGTGTGATACATTGCTGTGTCGGTTAAGCCATTACGCTATCCGACACAGTGTTAAATCCTCGCTTTTTTCCTTCCCCGAACTGAAATAAATTAGCGACACAGCTTGTGGCTGGTTTATCATCAATATAAATGTATTTTTTCCCGATTTCCCTTTTGAGGTTGATGTGCAGTTAACGAGTTTCACTGATTACGGATTACGTGCGCTGATCTACATGGCGTCATTGCCAGAAGGGCGGATGACCAGTATTTCTGAAGTGACTGACGTCTACGGCGTCTCCCGTAATCATATGGTCAAAATAATCAATCAACTTAGTCGTGCCGGCTACGTGACTGCTGTTCGTGGAAAAAATGGCGGCATTCGCTTGGGTAAACCGGCGAGTGCGATACGTATTGGTGATGTGGTGCGCGAGCTGGAGCCCTTATCGCTGGTGAATTGCAGCAGTGAGTTTTGCCACATTACACCTGCCTGTCGGTTGAAACAGGCGCTTTCTAAGGCCGTGCAAAGTTTTCTTACGGAACTGGATAACTACACGCTTGCCGATTTGGTTGAAGAGAATCAACCGCTTTATAAATTATTGCTGGTGGAGTGACGAAAATCTTCATCAGAGATGACAACGGAGGAACCGAGATGTCACAAGATCCTTTCCAGGAACGCGAAGCTGAAAAATACGCGAATCCCATCCCTAGTCGGGAATTTATCCTCGAACATTTAACCAAACGTGAAAAACCGGCCAGCCGTGATGAGCTGGCGGTAGAACTGCACATTGAAGGCGAAGAGCAGCTTGAAGGCCTGCGTCGCCGCCTGCGCGCGATGGAGCGCGATGGTCAACTGGTCTTCACTCGTCGTCAGTGCTATGCGCTGCCGGAACGCCTCGACCTGGTGAAAGGTACCGTTATTGGCCACCGTGATGGCTACGGCTTTCTGCGGGTTGAAGGGCGTAAAGATGATTTGTATCTCTCCAGCGAGCAGATGAAAACCTGCATTCATGGCGATCAGGTGCTGGCGCAGCCGCTGGGCGCTGACCGTAAAGGTCGTCGTGAAGCGCGTATTGTCCGCGTACTGGTGCCAAAAACCAGCCAGATTGTTGGTCGCTACTTTACCGAAGCGGGCGTCGGCTTTGTGGTTCCTGACGATAGCCGTCTGAGCTTCGATATTTTAATCCCGCCCGATCAGATTATGGGCGCGCGGATGGGCTTTGTGGTCGTAGTCGAACTGACCCAACGCCCGACTCGCCGTACCAAAGCGGTGGGTAAAATCGTCGAAGTGCTGGGCGACAATATGGGCACCGGCATGGCGGTTGATATCGCTCTGCGTACCCATGAAATTCCGTACATCTGGCCGCAGGCTGTTGAGCAACAGGTTGCCGGGCTGAAAGAAGAAGTGCCGGAAGAAGCAAAAGCGGGCCGTGTCGATCTGCGCGATTTACCGCTGGTTACCATTGATGGCGAAGACGCCCGTGACTTTGACGATGCGGTTTACTGCGAGAAAAAACGCGGTGGTGGCTGGCGTTTATGGGTCGCGATTGCCGACGTCAGCTACTATGTGCGTCCGCCAACGCCGCTGGACAGAGAAGCGCGTAACCGTGGCACGTCGGTGTACTTCCCTTCGCAGGTTATCCCGATGCTGCCGGAAGTGCTCTCTAACGGTCTGTGCTCGCTCAATCCGCAGGTAGACCGCCTGTGTATGGTGTGCGAGATGACGGTTTCGTCGAAAGGCCGCCTGACTGGCTACAAATTCTACGAAGCGGTGATGAGCTCTCACGCGCGTCTGACCTACACCAAAGTCTGGCATATTCTGCAGGGCGATCAGGATCTGCGCGAGCAGTACGCCCCGCTGGTTAAGCATCTCGAAGAGTTGCATAACCTCTATAAAGTGCTGGATAAAGCCCGTGAAGAACGCGGCGGGATCTCATTTGAGAGCGAAGAAGCGAAGTTCATTTTCAACGCTGAACGCCGTATTGAACGTATCGAACAGACTCAGCGTAACGACGCACACAAGTTAATTGAAGAGTGCATGATTCTGGCGAATATCTCGGCGGCGCGTTTCGTTGAGAAAGCGAAAGAACCGGCACTGTTCCGTATTCACGACAAGCCGAGCACCGAAGCGATTACCTCTTTCCGTTCAGTGCTGGCAGAGCTGGGGCTGGAACTGCCGGGCGGTAACAAGCCGGAACCGCGCGACTACGCGGAGCTGCTGGAGTCGGTTGCCGACCGTCCTGATGCAGAAATGCTGCAAACCATGCTGCTGCGCTCGATGAAACAGGCGATTTACGATCCGGAAAACCGTGGTCACTTTGGCCTGGCATTGCAGTCCTATGCGCACTTTACTTCGCCGATTCGTCGTTATCCTGACCTGACGCTGCACCGCGCCATTAAGTATCTGTTGGCGAAAGAGCAGGGGCATCAGGGCAACACCACTGAAACCGGTGGCTACCATTATTCGATGGAAGAGATGCTGCAACTGGGTCAGCACTGTTCGATGGCGGAACGTCGTGCCGACGAAGCAACGCGCGATGTGGCTGACTGGCTGAAGTGTGACTTCATGCTCGACCAGGTAGGTAACGTCTTTAAAGGCGTAATTTCCAGCGTCACTGGCTTTGGCTTCTTCGTCCGTCTGGACGACTTGTTCATTGATGGGCTGGTCCATGTCTCTTCGCTGGACAATGACTACTATCGCTTTGACCAGGTAGGGCAACGCCTGATGGGTGAATCCAGCGGCCAGACTTATCGCCTGGGCGATCGCGTGGAAGTTCGCGTCGAAGCGGTTAATATGGACGAGCGCAAAATCGACTTTAGCCTGATCTCCAGCGAACGCGCACCGCGCAACGTCGGTAAAACGGCGCGTGAGAAAGCGAAAAAAGGCGATGCAGGCAAAAAAGGCGGCAAGCGTCGTCAGGTCGGTAAAAAGGTAAACTTTGAGCCAGACAGCGCCTTCCGCGGTGAGAAAAAAACGAAGCCGAAAGCAGCGAAGAAAGACGCGAGAAAAGCGAAAAAGCCATCGGCGAAAACGCAGAAAATAGCCGCAGCGACCAAAGCGAAGCGTGCGGCGAAGAAAAAAGTGGCAGAGTGATCAATATCCTCTTCAAACAGAAGAGGGTTAGATTGCTGACAAAATGCGCTTTGTTCATGCCGGATGCGGCGTGAACGCCTTATCCGGCCTACATAATCACGCAAATTCAATATATTGCAGAGATCATGTAGGCCGGATAAACGTAGTGCATCAGGCAAAACGTAAACAACGAGTACATTAATGAGCGAAATGATTTACGGCATCCACGCAGTGCAGGCCCTGCTGGAGCGCGCCCCTGAACGTTTTCAGGAAGTCTTTATTTTAAAAGGCCGTGAAGATAAACGTCTGTTACCGCTGATTCACGCCCTTGAGTCTCAGGGCGTGGTTATCCAGTTGGCAAACCGCCAATATCTCGACGAGAAAAGCGACGGTGCCGTGCATCAGGGCATTATCGCCCGCGTGAAGCCAGGACGTCAGTATCAGGAAAACGATCTGCCGGATCTGATCGCTTCGCTCGATCAACCGTTCCTGCTGATCCTCGACGGTGTAACCGATCCGCACAACCTCGGCGCGTGCCTGCGTAGCGCGGACGCCGCTGGCGTTCACGCGGTGATTGTGCCGAAAGATCGCTCCGCACAGCTCAACGCCACGGCGAAAAAAGTAGCCTGCGGCGCGGCAGAAAGCGTTCCACTGATTCGGGTGACTAACCTTGCGCGCACCATGCGTATGTTGCAGGAAGAGAATATCTGGATCGTCGGTACGGCAGGCGAGGCGGATCATACACTCTATCAGAGCAAAATGACCGGACGCCTGGCGCTGGTGATGGGCGCGGAAGGTGAAGGTATGCGTCGCCTGACCCGTGAACATTGCGATGAGTTGATCAGCATCCCAATGGCAGGAAGTGTTTCTTCCCTGAACGTTTCGGTTGCAACCGGAATTTGCTTATTTGAAGCGGTGCGTCAGCGCAGCTAGTTCCTCTGAATTATGAAAAGCCATCCAGATTTGGATGGTTTTTTTTTGTCTATAGCTGGTAAGATAATTACGTACTGCAAATATTCATTTTGTTAATATTTAAACTAAATCTATATGGAATAATATATGACATGGAATCCGTTGGCGCTGGCGACGGCGCTGCAAACTGTACCTGAACAAAATATTGATGTAACAAATAGCGATAACGCATTAATTATTAAAATGAATGATTATGGCGATTTGCAAATCAATATTCTTTTTACTTCCCGCCAAATGATTATCGAAACCTTTATTTGTCCGGTAAGTAGTATCAGCAATCCAGATGAATTTAATACCTTCTTATTAAGAAATCAGAAGATGATGCCGTTGTCATCGGTAGGAATCTCCAGCGTGCAACAGGAAGAGTATTACATTGTTTTCGGGGCGTTATCGCTTAAATCTTCTCTTGAAGATATCCTGCTTGAGATAGCCTCGCTGGTAGATAACGCATTGGATCTGGCTGAAATTACAGAAGAATATTCACACTAATTACAAGGACGGGTATTTATGGGAATTTTAAAAAGTTTATTCACGCTGGGGAAATCGTTTATCTCCCAGGCGGAAGAGTCCATTGAAGAAACCCAGGGCGTGCGCATGCTGGAACAGCATATTCGTGACGCTAAAGCTGAACTCGATAAAGCCGGAAAATCTCGCGTCGATCTGCTGGCGCGGGTGAAATTAAGTCACGATAAGCTGAAAGATTTACGTGAGCGCAAAGCCAGTCTGGAAGCCCGTGCGCTGGAAGCGTTAAGCAAGAACGTTAATCCGTCGTTGATTAACGAAGTTGCTGAAGAAATCGCGCGCCTTGAGAATCTCATTACCGCTGAAGAGCAAGTGTTGTCGAATCTGGAAGTCTCCCGTGATGGCGTGGAAAAAGCAGTTACAGCGACAGCGCAGCGTATCGCTCAGTTTGAGCAGCAAATGGAAGTCGTTAAAGCCACTGAAGCCATGCAGCGTGCACAACAGGCTGTAACAACCTCTACCGTTGGCGCATCTTCCAGCGTTTCGACAGCGGCAGAATCCTTAAAACGCCTGCAAACGCGTCAGGCAGAACGTCAGGCTCGCCTGGATGCTGCCGCACAGTTGGAGAAAGTCGCAGACGGTCGCGACCTTGACGAAAAGCTGGCGGAAGCCGGAATTGGCGGTAGCAATAAAAGTAGCGCCCAGGATGTATTAGCAAGACTGCAACGCCAACAGGGCGAGTAATTTTGTTGCCAGCCTCACTACAAGGCTGGCAACTATTTTAAGGATAAAATATGTCTGGTTTTTTCCAGCGTCTGTTTGGCAAGGATAATAAGCCTGCTATCGCTCGCGGTCCGCTGGGACTTCATCTCAATAGTGGCTTTACGCTCGACACGTTAGCGTTTCGTTTGCTGGAAGATGAATTGCTGATTGCGCTGCCGGGTGAGGAATTTACGGTAGCCGCTGTCAGCCACATCGATCTGGGCGGCGGTAGTCAGATTTTCCGCTACTACACTTCAGGCGATGAGTTTCTGCAAATCAATACCACCGGCGGCGAAGATATTGATGACATTGATGATATCAAGCTCTTTGTCTATGAAGAGAGCTACGGTATCAGTAAAGAGAGTCACTGGCGCGAGGCGATCAACGCCAAAACGATGGGGGCAATGACCTTAAACTGGCAGGAAAAACGCTGGCAGAGATTTTTTAACAGCGAAGAACCGGGAAATATCGAACCC
Source organism: Escherichia sp. WS1152 (assembly GCF_046487665.1). Taxonomy (NCBI): domain Bacteria; kingdom Pseudomonadati; phylum Pseudomonadota; class Gammaproteobacteria; order Enterobacterales; family Enterobacteriaceae; genus Escherichia; species Escherichia sp. WS1152. Next base: position 84,937 of record NZ_JBJQJA010000014.1, read on the forward strand.
GTCTACATGCTGGAAAAAGTAGAAAATCAAAATCATGCTAAATGGGAAGTCCATAATTTTACCATGGGCTACCAGCGGCAAGTGACCGAAGATACTTACGAATATTTGCTGCTAAATGGTGAGGAATCTTTTAACGATCTCGGCGAGCCAGAGTGGTTATTTTCGCGCGCGTTGGGTGTCGATATCCCGCTGACATCACTTCATATTATTGGTTAATTACAAGGACGTTTACAATGCATATACTGGATTCACTTCTTGCCTTTAGTGCCTATTTTTTTATTGGCGTGGTGATGGTGATTATTTTTCTGTTTATCTACTCCAAAATTACACCGCACAATGAATGGCAATTAATCAAAAACAATAATACCGCAGCGTCACTGGCGTTCAGCGGTACATTGTTGGGTTACGTGATCCCCTTATCCAGTGCGGCAATCAATGCGGTGAGTATTCCAGACTATTTCGCCTGGGGCGGGATTGCACTGGTGATTCAGTTACTCGTTTTTGCTGGTGTCAGACTTTATATGCCCGCATTAAGCGAAAAAATTATTAATCACAATACCGCAGCAGGAATGTTTATGGGAACCGCCGCGCTGGCTGGCGGTATTTTTAACGCAGCTTGTATGACATGGTAATGGACGATCATGGCCAGAAAACGCAAATCAAGAAATAACAGTAAAATTGGTCACGGAGCGATCAGTCGCATTGGTAGACCGAATAATCCTTTTGAACCGCGTCGCAATCGCTACGCACAAAAATACTTAACGTTGGCGCTAATGGGCGGTGCCGCTTTTTTTGTATTGAAAGGTTGTGGCGATAGTGGCGATGTCGATAACGACGGCGACGGAACGTTTTACGCGACAGTGCAGGATTGTATTGATGACGGTAATAATGCAGACATTTGCGCGCGTGGCTGGAATAACGCCAAAGCAGCATTTTATGCCGATGTTCCGAAGAATATGACTCAGCAGAATTGTCAGTCTAAGTACGAAAATTGCTACTACGACAACGTTGAACAGAGTTGGATCCCGGTCGTTTCTGGATTTTTGTTAAGCCGGGTTATTCGTAAAGATCGCGATGAGCAGTTTGTTTATAACAGCGGCGGATCCTCATTTGCTTCCCGCCCCGTCTGGCGCAACACTTCTGGTGATTACTCCTGGCGCTCCGGTTCTGGCAAAAAAGAGTCTTACTCTTCAGGCGGCTTTACCACCAAAAAAGCGTCAACCGTTTCTCGCGGCGGCTATGGTCGTTCTTCCAGCGCCCGTGGGCATTGGGGAGGCTAATCATGCTGAGACACAACGTTCCTGTGCGACGGGATCTGGACCAAATCGCCGCTGACAACGGTTTCGACTTTCATATCATCGACAATGAAATCTATTGGGACGAGAGTCGGGCTTACCGTTTTACTCTGCGCCAGATTGAAGAGCAGATCGAAAAACCGACTGCGGAACTGCATCAGATGTGCCTTGAGGTGGTGGATCGCGCGGTTAAAGACGAAGAGATCCTGACGCAACTGGCGATCCCTCCGTTGTACTGGGATGTGATCGCTGAAAGCTGGCGCGCACGCGATCCTTCGCTGTATGGCCGGATGGATTTTGCCTGGTGTGGCAATGCGCCGGTGAAGCTGCTGGAGTACAACGCCGATACGCCGACCTCGTTGTATGAGTCGGCTTATTTCCAGTGGTTGTGGCTAGAGGATGCCCGGCGCAGCGGCATTATTCCGCGTGATGCCGATCAGTACAATGCCATTCAGGAACGCCTGATTTCGCGCTTTAGTGAGCTTTACAGTCGGGAGCCGTTTTATTTCTGCTGCTGTCAGGACACCGATGAAGACAGGACTACCGTGCTGTACTTGCAGGACTGCGCCCAGCAGGCAGGGCAGGAGTCGCGGTTTATCTACATTGAAGATCTCGGTTTGGGCGTCGGCGGCGTACTGACCGATCTTGATGATAATGTCATCCAGCGTGCATTTAAGCTGTATCCGCTGGAGTGGATGATGCGTGACGATAACGGTCCGCTGCTGCGCAAGCGTCGCGAGCAATGGGTGGAGCCGTTATGGAAAAGTATCTTGAGTAATAAAGGGCTAATGCCGCTGCTTTGGCGCTTCTTCCCTGGTCATCCTAACCTTCTTGCATCCTGGTTTGAGGGTGAAAAACCGCAGATTGCCGCTGGCGAAAGCTATGTGCGTAAACCGATCTACTCGCGCGAAGGCGGAAATGTCACCATTTTCGACGGCCAGAATAACGTCGTTGACCACGCTGATGGTGATTACGCCGATGAACCGATGATCTACCAGGCGTTTCAACCTCTGCCGCGGTTTGGCGATAGCTACACACTCATCGGTAGCTGGATTGTCGATGATGAAGCGTGCGGAATGGGGATTCGTGAAGATAACACACTGATCACCAAAGACACCTCACGTTTCGTTCCGCATTACATTGCTGGATAAGAATGTTTTAGCAATCTCTTTCTGTCATGAATCCATGGCAGTGACCATACTAATGGTGACTGCCATTGATGGAGGGAGACACAGTGCACTGGCAAACTCACACCGTTTTTAATCAACCTATACCATTAAATAACAGCAACTTATACCTGTCTGATGGCGCGCTTTGCGAAGCGGTAACGCGTGAAGGTGCTGGCTGGGATAGCGATTTTCTAGCCAGTATTGGTCAGCAGTTAGGAACGGCTGAATCCCTTGAACTGGGGCGGCTGGCGAATGTGAATCCGCCTGAATTATTGCGCTACGATGCGCAAGGACGCCGTCTGGACGATGTGCGTTTTCACCCCGCCTGGCACCTGCTGATGCAGGCGCTATGTACCAATCGGGTGCACAATCTTGCCTGGGAAGAAGACGCTCGCTCCGGCGCATTTGTGGCGCGCGCGGCGCGTTTTATGTTGCACGCACAGGTTGAGGCGGGGTCGTTATGTCCAATAACGATGACCTTTGCCGCCACGCCATTGTTGTTACAGATGTTACCCACGCCGTTTCAGGACTGGACCACGCCGCTGTTGAGCGATCGCTACGATTCTCACTTATTGCCAGGTGGGCAAAAACGCGGTTTGTTGATTGGCATGGGAATGACGGAAAAGCAGGGCGGTTCCGATGTCATGAGCAACACCACCCGCGCAGAGCGTCTGGAGGATGGCTCTTATCGGCTGGTGGGGCATAAATGGTTTTTCTCGGTTCCGCAAAGCGATGCGCATCTGGTGCTGGCGCAGACCGCGGGCGGTTTGTCCTGCTTTTTTGTGCCGCGCTTTTTGCCTGACGGGCAACGCAACGCGATTCGCCTCGAGCGGCTGAAAGATAAGCTGGGTAATCGCTCTAACGCCAGTTGTGAAGTGGAGTTTCAGGATGCCATTGGCTGGTTATTGGGGCAGGAAGGGGAAGGAATTCGTCTGATCCTGAAAATGGGGGGGATGACGCGTTTTGATTGCGCCCTGGGTAGCCATGCCATGATGCGCCGTGCGTTCTCGCTGGCGATTTATCATGCGCATCAACGCCATGTTTTTGGTAATCCATTGATCCAACAGCCCCTTATGCGTCATGTCTTAAGTCGCATGGCACTTCAGCTTGAAGGGCAAACGGCGTTGCTGTTTCGTCTTGCGCGAGCGTGGGACCGGCGAGCCGATGCCAAAGAAGCCCTGTGGGCGCGTTTATTTACGCCTGCGGCAAAATTTGTGATCTGCAAACGAGGTATGCCGTTTGTGGCCGAAGCGATGGAGGTGCTGGGCGGCATTGGTTATTGCGAGGAGAGCGAGCTGCCGCGGCTTTACCGGGAGATGCCGGTAAACAGTATTTGGGAAGGTTCCGGCAATATTATGTGCCTGGATGTGCTGCGCGTTCTCAATAAGCAAGCGGGCGTATACGACTTATTGTCGGAAGCATTTGTGGAAGTGAAAGGGCAGGATCGCTATTTTGATCGCGCGGTTCGTCGTTTACAGCAGCAGCTGCGTAAGCCAGCTGAAGAACTGGGGCGAGAGATTACTCATCAGCTATTCCTGCTGGGCTGCGGTGCGCAAATGTTGAAATATGCCTCTCCGCCAATGGCGCAGGCGTGGTGTCAGGTGATGTTAGATACGCGCGGCGGCGTACGGTTGTCAGAGCAGATCCAGAATGATTTATTGCTGCGGGCGACGGGGGGAGTGTGTGTGTAAGCGTATACGACTGATGCGACGCTGGTTTCGATTAACTCAATGAAATATGTGAAAATTGTAGGCCGGACAAGGCGCTCGCGCCGCATCCGGCATTGTTCATTTGCTGTAGATGACACTCATGCATACAGTATCGCCTGTACGCGCCAGTTATCAGGCTGCTGGTCTTCGTACATGGTAATAATGCGGTACCATGACGCACCTTGTTCATCGGCCTTTAACGCCACGATACGTTCCACGTCCTGCGGATCCCCTGAAATATTGCTAACTGAGATCTGACCTATTTCATTCAGGCCCGTCACGCAGTCAGCACTGGCGAATTCTGCAGACTGTGCCGTGGCGCTCGCAGGATAAGTCACTAATTGCAGCGAGGGTGAGGCAAGTAATTGTTTCATCGTCAGCTCCATTTTTCGTTTCCCCACATGTTGCAGGGCATTCCATCGCGGTAATAAACGCCCAGGCTTCCAGCCGGTAATTTATTGTGCACAGGTAAACGCATAGGGACGCAAAGCAATGTAAAGCTGACTATGTAAGTTGTCTGATTTATTTACGGTACAAAATGGCTTGTGAATACCACTGTCCTGTCACGATGGTTTCGTCCACCATGACGACAACGTAATAATCAGCTTTTGCAGCGACAGCTTTTGCTCTGATTTCTGCTAATGCGTCATCCGGAGAACCCCGAACCATTGTGCTTACGCTACCTATTCGCTGTAACCCTTGCGTCTGGTCGCGGCGAATCTCTTGCGGATGGTCCGTTACTGGCGGTGCTGGCTGTGGCGTACCTTGCAGTGCGCTACAGGCACTTAACATCAACACCAATAATAAACTGGCAAACCGGTAAATAACGCTATTACGTTTCCTGCTAACCATAGTGTAGTGCCTTATTAATTTAACTTTGGGGGAATGTTCCCGAATTGTTACCTGGTACGCGATTTTCGAATGAAAACGTGACGAAAGCGTAACCCACATCTCAACATTATGAACTAATACCGCCAGCAGAAACTTGTGCTAAGGATTTCTTCATGTCATACCAGACAAAAAGGAGAGACAGATGATTGAAATAGAATCACGCGAGCTGGCAGATATTCCCGTTCTTCATGCTTATCCTGTCGGACAAAAAGATACCCCGTTACCGTGCGTGATTTTTTATCACGGCTTTACTTCGTCCAGTCTGGTGTATAGCTATTTTGCCGTTGCGCTGGCGCAGGCTGGTTTGCGGGTGATCATGCCGGATGCGCCCGATCACGGTAGTCGTTTTAGTGGCGACGCAGCGCGGCGGTTAAATCAATTCTGGCAAATCTTGCTACAAAGTATGCAGGAATTCACTACTTTACGTGCGGCAATAGCCGAAGAAAACTGGCTGCTTGATGACCGTCTGGCAGTCGGTGGCGCGTCGATGGGCGCGATGACGGCACTGGGAATTACCGCTCGCCACCCCACGGTGAAATGTACCGCCAGCATGATGGGATCGGGCTATTTTACATCGCTCGCCCGTTCACTGTTTCCACCGCTGATACCTGAAACGGCAGCACAGCAGAATGAATTCAATAACATTGTCGCGCCGCTGGCAGAGTGGGAAGCGACAAACCACCTGGAACAACTTGGGGACAGACCTCTACTGCTGTGGCATGGCCTCGACGATGACGTTGTGCCTGCCGATGAATCACTACGTTTGCAGCAGGCCTTAAGCGAGACGGGACGGGATAAACTGCTAACCTGTTCATGGCAGCCAGGCGTGCGTCACCGCATTACGCCTGAGGCGTTAGATGCTGCCGTGACATTTTTCCGCCAGCATCTTTAAACACGCAGAATGCTGACCCCTTGCGCTTCCAGTTGTTGCAGGATTTCCGGGTTAGCATTTTTGCCGGTGATAAGCATATCGATTTGATCGGCACGGCTAAAAAGCATTCCCGCGCGTTCGCCAATCTTACTGCTATCAACCAGTACCACCAGTTTCCCTACCACGCTCAGCATCTTCTGCTCTGCCATTGCTGTCAGCATATCGGTTTTATACAACCCTTCTGCGGTCAGCCCTTTTCCGCTGGTAAACATCCAGTGCCCGGCATAGAGACTGTTTTCGCTGCCCTGCGGGCTTAAAGTGATGGACTGACTTTTGTTGTACTGTCCGCCCATAATGATCACGCTGTCATGTTCTTGATCGATCAGGTAATTTGCCAGCGGTAGATAATTAGTGATGATTTGCACTGGCTTGCCACACATTTCCCGCCCAAGCAGAAACGCGGTGGAGCCGCAGTTGATGACTACGCTTTCGCCCGGATTAACCAGCTGCGAGGCCGCTTTAGCAATACGTACTTTTTCATCGTGATTCTGCGCCTGATGCAGATTCATCGGCGTCCAGCGCGGGCGCTGTTGGGTAATAGCTTCTGCGCCATTGCGCACTTTTTTCAGTTTGCCGCTTTCGTCAAGTTTATTGATATCGCGTCGCGCAGTGGCAGGCGAAATTCCCAGACGCTCAACGACTTTCTCAACGGTCACAAAGCCCAATTGTGCGAGCATTTCCAGGAGGATTTGATGTCTTTGTGCTTCAGTCATGAGCTATTCCGATAAAATTTGATTTTTTTAGATGATATTTGAAATAGCCAGGAAATACTACGCCGGATAGCGCGAACTTCTCCACGCTATCCGGTATAAACGACAGATTACAGGAATGACTTGAACGGCAGATCCGGTTCAATAGTGAAGCAATCATCGAAACCGCGCGGATAGTGGTACTCGAAGTTGTCTTTATCCAGCGGCCAGGTAAATTTGCCGCCCACCTGCCAGATAAACGGCTTAAAGCCATATTTCAGGCGATCTTTTTTCATCTCCCACAGCACGCGGATCTCTTGCGGATCGGCCTGGAAGTTTGACCAGATATCGTGGTGGAACGGGATCACTACTTTCGCATTCAGCGCTTCGCCCATACGCAGCATATCGGCGCTGGTCATTTTGTCGGTGATACCGCGCGGGTTTTCGCCGTACGATCCTAACGCCACGTCGATCTGATGTTCGTTACCGTGCTTCGCATAATAGTTAGAGTAGTGGGAGTCGCCGCTGTGATACAGGGAGCCGCCAGGCGTTTTGAACAGGTAGTTCACCGCGCGATCGTCCATGCCATCTGGCAGTACGCCAGCCGCTTTTTGATCGGCAGGCAGGGTGATCAGTGCAGTACGGTCGAAAGCATCAAGCGCATGAATTTCAATGTCTTTGACTTTCACCACGTCGCCCGGTTTAACCACGATGCAACGTTCTTTCGGCACGCCCCAGCCGATCCATAAATCCACACAGGTTTTCGGTCCGATAAACGGTACGTCATCAGCACAGTTCTGCATCACGGCAGCAGCGACGTTAACGTCGATATGATCGTTGTGATCGTGAGTCGCCAGGACGGCGTCGATCTGGCGAATAGCAAATGGATCAAGAACAAACGGGGTGGTGCGCAGGTTCGGCTGCAGTTTTTTCACGCCAGCCATACGCTGCATCTGGTGACCCTGTTTCATTAACGGGTTACCGTGACTTTGTTTGCCTGTGCCGCACCAGAAATCAACGCAAACGTTGGTGCCACCTTCCGATTTCAGCCAGATCCCGGTGCAGCCAAGCCACCACATCGCAAATGTACCAGGAGCTACCTGCTCTTGTTCAATTTCTTCATTCAACCAGCTACCCCACTCCGGGAAAGTGCTCAGGATCCAGGATTCACGGGTGATACTTTTCACTTTACTCATCGCCATTTACCTTCATGATAGTTCAATTCGAATCAACATATGATTGGTTTTGATTAATCCTGACACTATTTTTTCAGGAAGGCAATGACCATTTTTTGACTTTTTGCCGGGTGATTTGTTGTGAATTTGGAGTATGGAAAGATTTAATGGAATGTGTAATTCAATTAACTTAATGAATTCAAATGATTAATTGTTTCTTTGTGTGAATCCCATATTTTCGTTATGGAATTATTTGTGTGTCGCGTCACATTTAATCATAAATAATCTTGTTGTGATTACTTTTGAAAATTAGAGTGAGTGCACAACATTCCGGGTGTGAGGAATACCCGGTTACCTCTTCTTCAGGAGATCGTTATGGAGATCCTCTACAACATCTTTACCGTGTTTTTTAACCAGGTCATGACCAATGCCCCGTTGTTGCTGGGTATTGTGACCTGTCTGGGCTACATCCTACTGCGCAAAAGTGTCAGCGTTATTATTAAAGGCACGATTAAAACCATAATTGGTTTCATGTTGTTGCAGGCAGGGTCCGGCATCCTCACCAGCACCTTCAAACCGGTGGTGGCGAAAATGTCCGAAGTCTACGGCATTAACGGCGCAATTTCAGATACTTACGCTTCGATGATGGCAACCATCGACCGCATGGGCGATGCCTATAGCTGGGTGGGTTACGCCGTATTGTTAGCGCTGGCGCTGAACATCTGTTACGTGCTGCTGCGTCGCATTACCGGCATTCGCACAATCATGTTGACCGGCCACATCATGTTCCAGCAGGCCGGGTTGATTGCCGTTACGCTGTTTATCTTCGGCTACTCCATGTGGACCACCATTATCTGTACCGCGATTCTGGTTTCGCTCTACTGGGGCATCACTTCCAACATGATGTACAAGCCGACTCAGGAAGTGACGGATGGCTGTGGTTTCTCCATCGGTCACCAGCAGCAGTTTGCATCATGGATTGCCTATAAAGTCGCACCGTTCCTCGGCAAAAAAGAGGAGAGCGTTGAAGACCTCAAATTGCCGGGCTGGCTGAACATTTTCCACGACAACATCGTCTCCACGGCGATTGTGATGACCATCTTCTTTGGCGCCATTCTGCTCTCCTTCGGTATCGACACCGTGCAGGCGATGGCGGGCAAAGTGCACTGGACGGTCTACATCCTGCAAACCGGTTTCTCCTTCGCGGTGGCGATCTTCATCATCACTCAGGGCGTGCGCATGTTTGTGGCGGAACTCTCTGAAGCATTTAACGGTATCTCCCAGCGCCTGATCCCAGGTGCGGTTCTGGCGATTGACTGTGCGGCTATCTATAGCTTCGCGCCGAACGCCGTGGTCTGGGGCTTTATGTGGGGCACCATCGGTCAGCTGATTGCAGTTGGCATCCTGGTCGCCTGCGGCTCTTCCATTCTGATTATTCCAGGCTTTATCCCGATGTTCTTCTCCAACGCCACCATCGGCGTGTTCGCTAACCACTTCGGCGGCTGGCGTGCAGCGCTGAAGATTTGTCTGGTGATGGGAATGATCGAAATCTTTGGTTGCGTCTGGGCGGTGAAACTCACCGGTATGAGTGCCTGGATGGGCATGGCGGACTGGTCGATTCTGGCACCGCCGATGATGCAAGGCTTCTTCTCCATCGGTATCGCCTTTATGGCCGTCATCATTGTAATTGCACTGGCTTATATGTTCTTCGCTGGCCGCGCACTGCGCGCAGAAGAAGATGCAGAAAAACAACTGGCAGAACAGTCTGCTTAATAAGGAGTTTTGATTATGACCGTACGTATTCTGGCTGTGTGTGGCAACGGACAAGGCAGTTCCATGATCATGAAAATGAAAGTGGACCAGTATTTAACCCAATCAAACATTGACCACACGGTAAACAGCTGCGCGGTTGGCGAGTACAAAAGCGAGTTGAGCGGCGCGGATATCATCATCGCTTCTACGCACATCGCGGGCGAAATCACCGTTACCGGCAACAAATATGTGGTTGGCGTGCGCAACATGCTCTCTCCTGCCGACTTTGGCCCGAAACTGCTGGAAGTGATCAAAGAGCATTTCCCGCAGGACGTGAAGTAAGGATACGCCATGAAACTACGTGATTCGCTGGCGGAGAATAAATCTATCCGCCTGCAGGCTGAAGCAGAGACATGGCAGGACGCAGTAAAAATCGGCGTTGACCTGCTGGTGGCGGCGGATGTTGTCGAGCCGCGTTACTACCAGGCGATTCTGGATGGCGTGGAACAGTTTGGCCCTTATTTCGTTATCGCTCCGGGGCTGGCGATGCCGCACGGGCGGCCGGAAGAGGGTGTTAAGAAAACAGGTTTCTCTCTGGTAACGCTGAAAAAGCCGCTGGAATTTAATCACGACGACAACGATCCGGTGGATATCCTCATCACCATGGCGGCGGTCGATGCCAATACTCACCAGGAAGTGGGCATCATGCAGATCGTCAACCTGTTTGAAGATGAAGAGAATTTTGACCGTTTACGCGCCTGCCGTACCGAGCAGGAAGTACTGGATCTCATTGACCGCACCAACGCGGCAGCTTAAGAAGGAATTGAACATGTCATTACCGATGTTGCAAGTCGCGCTGGACAACCAGACTATGGATAGCGCCTACGAAACCACTCGCCTGATTGCCGAAGAAGTCGACATTATCGAAGTGGGTACCATTCTGTGCGTGGGCGAAGGCGTGCGTGCGGTTCGCGATCTGAAAGCGCTTTACCCGCACAAAATCGTACTGGCAGACGCCAAAATTGCCGATGCGGGCAAAATCCTTTCGCGTATGTGCTTCGAAGCCAACGCTGACTGGGTGACGGTAATTTGCTGTGCGGATATCAACACCGCCAAAGGCGCGCTGGACGTGGCAAAAGAGTTTAACGGCGACGTGCAGATCGAACTGACCGGTTACTGGACCTGGGAACAGGCGCAACAGTGGCGCGATGCAGGCATTCAGCAGGTGGTTTATCACCGCAGCCGTGACGCGCAGGCCGCAGGCGTGGCGTGGGGCGAAGCGGACATCACCGCGATCAAACGTCTTTCCGATATGGGCTTCAAAGTCACCGTCACCGGAGGCCTGGCGCTGGAAGATCTGCCGCTGTTCAAGGGTATTCCGATTCACGTCTTTATCGCGGGCCGTAGTATCCGTGATGCCGCTTCTCCGGTGGAAGCCGCACGTCAGTTCAAACGTTCCATCGCTGAACTGTGGGGCTAAGGAGCGGATATGTTGTCCAAACAAATCCCGCTTGGCATCTATGAAAAAGCGCTCCCCGCCGGGGAGTGCTGGCTGGAACGCCTGCAACTGGCAAAAACGTTGGGCTTCGATTTTGTCGAGATGTCGGTAGATGAAACGGACGAGCGCCTGTCGCGCCTCGACTGGAGCCGCGAGCAGCGTCTGGCGCTGGTCAATGCGATTGTTGAAACCGGCGTGCGCGTGCCGTCCATGTGCCTTTCTGCTCATCGTCGTTTCCCGCTGGGCAGTGAAGATGACGCGGTGCGGGCGCAGGGGCTGGAGATTATGCGTAAAGCTATCCAGTTCGCCCAGGATGTCGGTATTCGCGTGATCCAGCTGGCGGGCTATGACGTTTACTATCAGGAAGCCAATAACGAAACGCGTCGTCGTTTCCGTGACGGCCTGAAAGAGAGCGTTGAGATGGCAAGCCGCGCGCAGGTGACGCTGGCGATGGAGATCATGGATTATCCGTTGATGAACTCCATCAGCAAGGCGCTGGGCTACGCGCACTATCTCAACAATCCGTGGTTCCAGCTCTACCCGGATATCGGCAACCTGTCGGCGTGGGATAACGACGTGCAGATGGAGTTGCAGGCCGGAATCGGGCATATCGTCGCGGTGCATGTGAAAGACACCAAACCGGGCGTCTTCAAAAACGTGCCGTTTGGCGAAGGTGTAGTGGATTTCGAACGTTGTTTCGAAACGCTCAAACAGAGTGGCTATTGCGGGCCGTACCTGATTGAGATGTGGAGCGAAACGGCGGAAGACCCGGCGGCAGAAGTGGCGAAAGCGCGTGATTGGGTGAAAGCGCGCATGGCGAAAGCGGGCATGGTGGAGGCGGCATAATGCAAAAGCTAAAACAGCAGGTATTTGAAGCCAACATGGAGCTGCCGCGCTACGGGCTGGTGACCTTTACCTGGGGCAACGTCAGCGCTATCGACCGCGAACGCGGGCTGGTGGTGATCAAGCCCAGCGGCGTTGCCTACGAAACCATGAAAGCGGCCGATATGGTGGTGGTTGATATGAGCGGCAAGGTGGTGGAAGGGGAGTATCGCCCATCTTCCGACACTGCGACGCATCTCGAACTCTACCGTCGTTACCCGTCGCTTGGCGGCATTGTCCATACCCACTCCACTCATGCCACCGCATGGGCGCAGGCGGGGCTGGCGATCCCGGCGTTAGGCACCACGCACGCTGACTACTTCTTTGGCGACATTCCGTGTACGCGCGGGTTAAGCGAAGAAGAGGTGCAGGGCGAGTATGAACTGAACACCGGCAAAGTGATTATCGAAACGCTGGGCAACGCCGAGCCGCTGCATACGCCGGGAATTGTGGTGTATCAGCACGGACCGTTCGCCTGGGGGAAAGATGCCCACGATGCGGTGCATAACGCGGTGGTGATGGAAGAAGTGGCGAAAATGGCGTGGATTGCGCGCGGCATTAACCCACAACTGAATCACATCGACAGCTTCCTGATGAATAAACACTTCATGCGTAAACACGGTCCTAACGCTTATTACGGGCAGAAGTAGAACACGCGCTGCGGAAATTTCCTTCCTCGGGAGATAACTGGTCTAATTCCGCAGCCGTTTTTCAAAAAAAGCCCCCTGCGAAGGGGGCAAAGCAAACTATGGCAATGTTTCGTTGGTTATACCTGGTGCTAGCGATAAATATCCGCGCTGGCGTGCATATTGCCGTTACTCCCCGGTTCCCGCATCAGAATTACGTGGTAGTACGTTGCGCCTTGCGCATCTGTTTCTTCATTTAATGCCTGACGTGCTTCGCTTTCAGTGGCGAAATTATGATTGATATAAATCACGCCTAAGCTTTGCACATCGTCCATATTTCTGGCCTGGTGGTTATTAATTTCAATGGCTGCCCATGTATTTGCACTTAGCAAAAGCACAGCCAGAAGGGCTAAAACACGACTGAACATAGATACCTCCTCGACGGCTGACTTTGTGTGCTCTCCTCTGTGATGATCTTCTGATTTAATTTTAATCAATGATAAAGAAGTTGATGGTGACCATTTCTGATGCAGTTGTTCAAAAAAACACCATGATGAAGTGTGATGAACTTCAAATCAGCGTGTTAGTCCACTTTGGTGAAAGATGAGATTTATTTGTCGGCTGGCCTTGAGTTTAGCGGGGTATGTCAGTACTATAACGCGTCATTTTTCAGCCGACCTTTAACACGTTCCTTGCCTCCCCGGGATTCGGCTGACCCAGACAGGAGGCTGAATAATCCGTAAGGAGCAATTCGATGCGTCATTACGAAATCGTTTTTATGGTCCATCCTGACCAGAGCGAACAGGTTCCGGGCATGATCGAGCGCTACACTGCTGCCATCACTGGTGCAGAAGGCAAGATCCACCGTCTGGAAGACTGGGGCCGCCGTCAGCTGGCTTACCCGATCAACAAACTGCACAAAGCTCACTACGTTCTGATGAACGTTGAAGCTCCGCAGGAAGTGATCGATGAGCTGGAAACTACCTTCCGCTTCAACGATGCCGTTATCCGCAGCATGGTTATGCGTACCAAGCACGCTGTTACCGAAGCATCTCCGATGGTTAAAGCGAAAGACGAGCGCCGTGAGCGTCGCGATGATTTCGCAAACGAAACCGCTGATGATGCTGAAGCTGGGGATTCTGAAGAGTAATTTCTGATGACCAACCGTCTGGTGTTGTCCGGCACCGTGTGCAGGACTCCCCTTCGAAAGGTCAGTCCATCAGGAATTCCTCACTGCCAGTTCGTGCTTGAGCATCGTTCTGTGCAGGAGGAAGCCGGCTTTCACCGGCAGGCATGGTGTCAAATGCCCGTTATTGTTAGCGGACACGAAAACCAGGCCATTACTCACAGTATAACGGTCGGCAGTCGCATAACCGTTCAGGGGTTCATTTCATGCCACAAGGCAAAGAACGGACTGAGCAAAATGGTTTTGCATGCCGAGCAGATTGAATTGATAGATTCTGGAGACTAGCCATATGGCACGTTATTTCCGTCGTCGCAAGTTCTGCCGTTTCACCGCGGAAGGCGTTCAAGAGATCGACTATAAAGATATCGCTACGCTGAAAAACTACATCACCGAAAGCGGTAAGATTGTCCCAAGCCGTATCACCGGTACCCGTGCAAAATACCAGCGTCAGCTGGCTCGCGCTATCAAACGCGCTCGCTACCTGTCCCTGCTGCCGTACACTGATCGCCATCAGTAATCGGTCACGGTCCATTAATACGACTTTGAGAGGATAAGGTAATGCAAGTTATTCTGCTTGATAAAGTAGCAAACCTGGGTAGCCTGGGTGATCAGGTAAACGTTAAAGCGGGCTATGCTCGTAACTTCCTGGTACCGCAGGGTAAAGCTGTTCCAGCTACCAAGAAAAACATTGAATTCTTCGAAGCACGTCGCGCTGAACTGGAAGCTAAACTGGCTGAAGTTCTGGCAGCAGCTAATGCTCGCGCTGAGAAAATCAATGCACTGGAAACTGTTACCATCGCGTCTAAAGCTGGCGACGAAGGTAAACTGTTCGGTTCCATCGGTACTCGCGACATCGCTGACGCTGTAACTGCAGCTGGCGTTGAAGTGGCTAAGAGCGAAGTTCGTCTGCCGAACGGCGTTCTGCGTACCACTGGCGAACACGAAGTGAGCTTCCAGGTTCACAGCGAAGTATTCGCGAAAGTGATCGTAAACGTAGTAGCTGAATAATTCGTTATTCAACGAGACGTAAAAACGCCGACCATTGGTCGGCGTTTTGCTTTCTATTTTTCGTCAGGTATTAGTTTCGCAAGTAGATCCATTCACCATTCTCTTGTGTCCATAAGTCAGGATGGTTTGCTGGCGTTAGATACATACGAGCGCAACTGATGTCTCGCTCCTGCGGCACTCGCTCGAAACCCAAACCCGAGTAGATTGCGGCTGAACCTGATAAGGAACGCAGACCAATTTTCAAATCATGGGGTAAATCAGAATACGCGTTTAGCAATGCAGCAATGATGAATCCGAGGGCATTAGAAACGCCTGTAACAGTGCGAAGTTGGTCGATATAAAGATCGATTGTTGGTAGTTCAGATGACCAGCAATTAGGCATTTGGGCAGGAAGGGTTACAACGTATCCTATCGTTTGGCCGGTATAGTCTGGAGTACCATAACCAGGTCCCAAAACCACTTCGTGTATTGTGTATTTACTGTTGGGTTCGAAGGATTCGACATCTTGCAATAAATATTTCAGTTCTGCGGTTAACCTCGCACCCGCGTAAGCTTTATTGTATTTCTGGGCGTGAATATTATCTAATGTAGCTTCATGGTTCCATCCAAAAGAATTATCACCATTCATTGTTACTCCATCGTAAGCATTACACTTCTTTGCTAACTTATTGAATGCTTGCCAGTCAGAGAGATCTAGTTTGTGGATCTCAACAGTACGTCTGCCATCGCAATTATGATCTCTTCCACGATTTGACAGTAATGTAGCGCGTGCGTATTGATGAAATTTTAGTTTTGCTGGTTTGTCGGTGGACGAAAAACGAGGTAAATATGCGGGGAATGAATAAATAGTTGTTGGTAATGTCATTTTATTGTTGCCTGTTTAATATTTTTACAAATATCGCAGTTGAATGTTCAAAGAAAAAGAATTGATATTAATAAAAATAAGTTTGTTTTCTGAAGTGGTGAAAATAGCGGATGGTGAAAGATATTAATATCAAAAATCGCTCATTATGGATATAACGATGCACCCGGGGAGAAAATGACTTCCACGCCTTACACCGTACATTCTTGTTGTGCGGTATGTAATTATTCTACGCTGTCGGTATCGGTGTATTCGTTAATCAGCAGGTTAGCCAGCCACAAAAAGCCATTGAGAAAATTATTGATTTTACATGGGATTATTATATTGCTAATCCCTGGTTTTTAAAAATTGTGCATAGTGAAAATCAAAGTAAAGGTGTGCATTATGCAAAATCACAGCGTCTCTTAGAAATTACCCATGCGCACTTGCAGTTAATGGAATCCTTATTGGATGAAGGGAAGAAACACAATATTTTTAAGCCAGATATCGACCCATTTCAGGTGAATATTAATATTGCTGCGCTTGGGGGATATTATTTGATCAACCAGCATACGCTTGGCCTGGTTTATCCGGTGCGCCGTAAAACCCCGTCCTTCAGGGCGGGGATATACGGCGCGGTTTTCCACCTAACCAGGTGTTTGCTGTTGTTCAATGTATTGACGGATGGCGGATATTGGCGCACCTCCGCAGCTACTGGCAAAATAGCCAGGACTCCACAAAACGCCTTTGTAGTAATACCTGACTGCAATATCTGGTCGATCTCGTCGCAGTAACCTAC
>NZ_JBJQJA010000015.1:0-93377 GCF_046487665.1 Escherichia sp. WS1152
TGACCCGGCGGCGTGTTTGCCGTTGTTCCGTGTCAGTGGTGGCGCATTATAGGGAGTTATTCCGGCCTGACAAGAGGAAATTTAAAATAATTTTCTGACCGCGCATTTTTTATTCTTTATGCTTATTTCAGCGTCGGTTTGTCGGTTAAATGGGCGATTTCTCGGGCGAAATTCGCCACCTGCTCCCAATCGGTATAGACAACTTCTTTGCGCGTATCCGTTTCACCGCCTGACATCTTCATAATTAGCTTGATCATAAAACGATCGTACCAGCGATAACGTGGGTAACGCAGCGCCCCGGCAATGACCGCGCAGCGATCGGGACGCCATTGCGAGTTCATCAGAAACTTCCGCGCGTAGCTGTTGGTCTGTGGAGTACGCTTCTCCGGTTTGCGCGCCACCAGGTTTACGGAATAAAAGGCGCTCGGCATCGAATTCAGTCGCGTCGCATGTTTTTTGACAAATTCCTGGAACGCAGAGTGGTAGTGACCATAGCGAATAGAAGCACCAATGACCACACGGTCATAATTTTCCCATTGTGGTTCTTCAATGCGGTGCACATTGGCGACATCCGTCTGGATCCCCAGTTCTTTCAGTTCCGAAGCCAGGTAGGAGGCAATCTCGCGCGTTTGTCCGTCCCTTGTTGAGAAAAGAATTAATGTTTTCACGTATTACTCCATCATTCACGCCAGAAAGTCGGGGTAAAGAGCACCAGCAATGTAAAGACCTCGAGACGACCAAACAGCATGTTGGCAATCAGGATCCATTTAGCCACCGGGTTCATACTGGTAAAGTTATCAGCAACCACGCCAAGCCCTGGCCCCAGGTTATTCAATGTCGCAACAACTGAGGCAAAGGCAGAAAAGTCATCCACGCCCGTGGCGATAATCGCCAGCATACTGACAATAAACACCAATGCATAGGCGGAGAAAAATCCCCAAACGGCTTCGAGGATACGTTCCGGCAGTGCGCGATTCCCCAGCTTAATGCTATAGACGGCGTTCGGATGCACCAGTCGTTTCAGCTCACGGTTCCCCTGCTTAAACAGCAGCAGGATGCGGATCACTTTCAGGCCACCGCCCGTTGACCCGGCACAACCGCCGATAAAAGCCGAACATAAAAGCAGTACCGGCAAAAAGAGCGGCCAGCGGGCAATGCTGTCAGTCGTAAACCCGGCGGTTGTCGCCATCGACACCACCTGGAAAAACGCCTGGTTAATTGTCATCAGCGCCGAACTGTAGACATTATGAAACCACAGTACGAGGGTACAAATAACCACCAGCGTAAACTGTACGCCGATAAACATGCGAAATTCCGGATCGCGCCAATAAACCTTCAGACTACGCCCACTTAACAGTGAAAAGTGCAGACCGTAGTTACAGCCGGAGATCAGCAGGAAGATAGCAATGATAGTGTTAATAGTCGGGCTATCGAAATAACCGATACTGGCATCATGTGTCGAGAAGCCGCCAATAGCGATAGTCGCAAAGCTATGGCCGATGGCATCAAAGGCATCCATTCCGGCAAACCACAACGCCAGCGCACAGGCGACGGTCAGCAAGACATAAATCAACCACAGGGTTTTCGCCGTTTCCGCAATTCGCGGGCGCATTTTGTTATCTTTCAGCGGGCCGGGCATTTCTGCGCGATAGAGCTGCATCCCACCCACGCCGAGGATAGGCAGTATCGCAACCGCTAACACGATGATCCCCATCCCGCCAAACCATTGCAGCATCTGGCGATAAAAGAGGATGGCGTGAGGGAGCGAATCCAGCCCCACCAGCGTAGTGGCCCCGGTGGTGGTCAGGCCAGAGAAAGATTCAAAAAACGCATCGGTAATCGTGAGGTTCGGGCTTTCCGAGAAGATAAAAGGGAGCGCACCGACGCTACCCAGCACGGTCCAGAACAGCACCACTATCAGAAACCCCTCACGGGATTTAAGTTCGCCTTTCTCTTTGCGGTTCGGCCACCACAGCATAGAGCCAATGGCGAGGGCGACAAAAAAGGTCTGGGTAAAAGCGCGGCCCGCTCCATCCCGGTAGATGAGTGCTACCAGCCCAGGGATAATCATGGTCCCTGAAAATAAGATGACCAGTAGTCCAACGATTCGGGTAATGGCGCGAAAATGCATCTCTGCCGCTTCCTTAGTTCTGCAAAACGAAGTGGGGATTATTATTCAATCGCTAACAATTGCAATGAACCACGGCTAAAATCCGCCAGCTTTGCGGAAAATTCAGCCACTTTCGCCGCCGGAAGCGCCACCCGCAGCAGAACGAATGCCTGATAATCACTGTTGATAATTTTGCCGTCACACTGCCCCAGCAACGCTTCAATGCCGGTTAACTGATGATATTCACATTGCAAAGTATATTCGGTTAATGGCGTCTTGCGTTGGGTCGTTAGCTGGCGCAGCGCCTGATTCACGCCGCCGCCATACGCTTTCACTAACCCACCGGTGCCAAGCAATATGCCGCCGTAGTAGCGCACCACCACAGCGGTAATTTCCCCAACGCCGCTGCCCATTAGCTGGGCGAGCATCGGTTTACCTGCCGTTCCCGCCGGCTCCCCGTCGTCAGAGAAACCCAGCTGTTGTGAATCATCCGGCGCACCCGCCACCCACGCCACGCAATGGTGGCGGGCATCGGGGTGTTCTGCCCGCACCGATTCAACAAACGCTTTCGCCGCCTCAACGCCATCGGTATGCGCCAACATCGTTATGAAGCGGCTCTTTTTGATCTCTTCAACGACCGTGACCGGTGCCGCAGGAATTAACCAGCTTTCCATCACGCCAGTTTCAGATCCCGGGTCATGTTTTCCACGTTGTTTTCGTGGATCACCACGTTGTCTTCGATACGAATGCCGCCGAACGGTTTCAGTGCTTCAATTTTCTGCCAGTTGAAGTGCTTGCTGAACTGCCCTTCACGCCACGGTGCCAGCAGCGATTCAATGAAGTAGATACCCGGTTCGATGGTTAACACCATGCCCGGCTGGAGAATACGGGTGCAGCGCAGGTACGGATATTTTGCCGGTGCCGCGAGGTGCGTACCGCTATCATCCTGCATAAAACCGGCTACGTCATGCACCTGCAGGCCCAGCGGATGGCCAATACCGTGCGGCATAAACGGTCCGGTGAGATCGTTTTCGACCATCGCTTCTTCACTCATATCGGTGATGATTTGATGTTTACGCAGCAGTTTGGCGATGCGCTGATGGAACTGGATGTGGTAATCCACATAGCTGACGCCTGCTTTCATGGTAGCGATCAGCGCCAGTTGTTCATCATTTACGTCTTTCACCAGCTGTGCGTAGTCGTTGTCACTTTTTGCCGACCAGGTACGGGTCAGGTCAGCCGCATAGCCGTTATATTCGGCCCCGGCATCCAGCAGGAAGCTGCGCATCTCTTCCGGTGCCTGGTGGTCCAGTTTGGTGTAATGCAATACCGCAGCGTGTTCGTTGAGCGCCACAATGTTGCTGTAAGGTACGTCGGTATCACGATGACCGGTCGCGGTCAGATAGGCAATGTTGATATCGAACTCGCTCATGCCAGAACGGAACGCTTCTTCTGCCGCGCGATGACCGTTGACCGCCATTTTCTGCGCTTCACGCATACAGGCCAGTTCGTACTCGGTTTTGAAGGAGCGGTAGTAATGCAGGTAGTCGATCACCCCTTTCGGGTTGATATTGCTGGCCTCAATACCCAGTTGCAGCGCACGTTCCGGCACCGGACCGATATAACCGATATTCCCGCGCGCAGCAGGCAGCAGGCTACCAATGCCATCGGCTTTCGGCAGCGCGATCACTTCCACGTCTTCAGTCCAGAAAGAGGTCGGCAGCGGTTCGACGTTGTGCCAGTAATCAACCGGCAGATAGAACCACAGTTTCGGCTTGTTCACGCCATCCACCAGCAACCAGCAGTTTGGCACCTGAGTTACCGGCACCCACGCTTTAAATTGTGGGTTCACTTTAAACGGATAAGGATGATCGTCGAGAAAAACGTTGAACAGTTCGCCGGAGTGAATAAGTAACGCATCCAGCTTGCCGCGCGCCAGTGCATCGCGAGTCCGTTCCTGCAAGGTAGCTATATGATTTTTATAGAGCGAGGCCAGTGATTCCATTTTTTACCCTTCTGTTTTTTTGACCTTAAGTCTCCGCATCTTAGCACATCGTTCATCCAGAGCGTGATTTCTGCCGAGCGTGATCAGATCGGCATTTCTTTAATCTTTTATTTGCATATTTTTAACACAAAATACACACTTCGACTCATCTGGTACGACCAGATCACCTTGCGGATTCAGGAGACTGACATGCTTTACAAAGGCGACACCCTGTACCTTGACTGGCTGGAAGACGGCATTGCCGAACTGGTATTTGATGCCCCAGGTTCAGTTAATAAACTCGACACTGCGACCGTCGCCAGCCTCGGCGAGGCCATCGGCGTGCTGGAACAGCAATCAGATCTAAAAGGGCTGCTGCTGCGTTCGAACAAAGCAGCCTTTATCGTCGGTGCTGATATCACCGAATTTTTGTCCCTGTTCCTCGTTCCTGAAGAACAGTTAAGCCAGTGGCTGCATTTTGCCAATAGCGTGTTTAATCGCCTGGAAGATCTGCCGGTGCCAACCATTGCTGCCGTCAACGGCTATGCGCTGGGCGGTGGCTGCGAATGCGTGCTGGCGACCGATTATCGTCTGGCGACGCCGGATCTGCGCATCGGTCTGCCGGAAACCAAACTGGGCATCATGCCGGGCTTTGGCGGTTCTGTACGTATGCCACGTATGCTGGGCGCTGACAGTGCGCTGGAAATCATTGCCGCCGGTAAAGATGTCGGCGCGGATCAGGCGCTGAAAATCGGTCTGGTGGATGGCGTAGTCAAAGCAGAAAAACTGGTTGAAGGCGCAAAGGCGGTTTTACGCCAGGCCATTAACGGCGACCTCGACTGGAAAGCAAAACGTCAGCCGAAGCTGGAACCACTAAAACTGAGCAAGATTGAAGCCACCATGAGCTTCACCATCGCTAAAGGGATGGTCGCACAAACAGCGGGGAAACATTATCCGGCCCCCATCACCGCAGTAAAAACCATTGAAGCTGCGGCCCGTTTTGGTCGTGAAGAAGCCTTAAACCTGGAAAACAAAAGTTTTGTCCCGCTGGCGCATACCAACGAAGCCCGCGCACTGGTCGGCATTTTCCTTAACGATCAATATGTAAAAGGCAAAGCGAAGAAACTCACCAAAGACGTTGAAACCCCGAAACAGGCCGCGGTGCTGGGTGCAGGCATTATGGGCGGCGGCATCGCTTACCAGTCTGCGTGGAAAGGCGTGCCGGTTGTCATGAAAGATATCAACGACAAGTCGTTAACCCTCGGCATGACCGAAGCCGCGAAACTGCTGAACAAGCAGCTTGAGCGCGGCAAGATCGATGGTCTGAAACTGGCTGGCGTGATCTCCACAATCCACCCAACGCTCGACTACGCCGGGTTTGACCGCGTGGATGTTGTGGTAGAAGCGGTTGTCGAAAACCCGAAAGTGAAAAAAGCCGTACTGGCAGAAACCGAACAAAAAGTACGCCCGGATACCGTGCTGGCGTCTAACACTTCAACCATTCCTATCAGCGAACTGGCCAACGCGCTGGAACGCCCGGAAAACTTCTGCGGAATGCACTTTTTTAACCCGGTACACCGGATGCCGTTGGTAGAAATTATTCGCGGCGAGAAAAGCTCCGACGAAACCATCGCGAAAGTTGTCGCCTGGGCGAGCAAGATGGGCAAGACGCCGATTGTGGTTAACGACTGCCCCGGCTTCTTCGTCAACCGCGTGCTGTTCCCGTATTTCGCCGGTTTCAGCCTGTTGCTGCGCGACGGCGCGGATTTCCGCAAGATCGACAAAGTAATGGAAAAACAGTTTGGCTGGCCGATGGGTCCGGCATATCTGCTGGATGTCGTGGGCATTGACACCGCGCATCATGCCCAGGCTGTCATGGCAGCAGGCTTCCCGCAGCGGATGCAGAAAGATTATCGCGATACCATCGACGCGCTGTTTGATGCCAACCGCTTTGGTCAGAAGAACGGCCTCGGTTTCTGGCGTTATAAAGAAGACAGCAAAGGTAAGCCGAAGAAAGAAGAAGACGCCGTCGTTGACGACCTGCTGGCAGAAGTGAGCCAGCCGAAGCGCGATTTCAGCGAAGAAGAGATTATCGCCCGCATGATGATCCCGATGGTCAACGAAGTGGTGCGCTGTCTGGAAGAAAGCATTATCGCCACTCCGGCAGAAGCGGATATGGCGCTGGTCTACGGCCTGGGCTTCCCTCCGTTCCACGGCGGCGCGTTCCGCTGGCTGGACACCCTCGGTAGCGCAAAATACCTCGATATGGCACAGCAATATCAGCACCTCGGCCCGCTGTACGAAGTGCCGGAAGGTCTGCGTAATAAAGCACGTCATAACGAACCGTACTATCCCCCGGTTGAGCCAGCCCGTCCGGTTGGCGACCTGAAAACGGCTTAAGGAGTCACAATGGAACAGGTTGTCATTGTCGATGCAATTCGCACCCCGATGGGCCGTTCGAAGGGCGGTGCTTTTCGTAACGTGCGTGCGGAAGATCTCTCCGCTCATTTAATGCGTAGCCTGCTGGCGCGTAACCCGGCGCTGGAAGCGGCGGCCCTCGACGATATTTACTGGGGTTGTGTGCAGCAGACGCTGGAGCAGGGTTTTAACATCGCCCGTAACGCGGCGCTGCTGGCAGAAGTGCCGCACTCTGTCCCGGCGGTTACCGTCAATCGCTTGTGTGGTTCATCCATGCAGGCACTGCATGACGCAGCACGAATGATCATGACCGGCGATGCGCAGGCATGTCTGGTTGGCGGCGTGGAGCATATGGGCCATGTGCCGATGAGTCACGGCGTCGATTTTCACCCCGGCCTGAGCCGCAATGTCGCCAAAGCGGCGGGCATGATGGGCTTAACAGCAGAAATGCTGGCGCGTATGCACGGTATCAGCCGTGAAATGCAGGATGCCTTTGCCGCGCGGTCACACGCCCGCGCCTGGGCCGCCACGCAGTCGGCCGCATTTAAAAATGAAATCATCCCAACTGGTGGTCACGATGCCGACGGCGTCCTGAAGCAGTTTAATTACGACGAAGTGATTCGCCCGGAAACCACCGTGGAAGCCCTCGCCACGCTGCGTCCGGCGTTTGATCCAGTAAACGGTACGGTAACGGCGGGCACATCTTCTGCACTTTCCGATGGCGCAGCTGCCATGCTGGTGATGAGTGAAAGCCGCGCCCATGAATTAGGTCTTAAGCCGCGCGCCCGCGTGCGTTCGATGGCGGTCGTTGGTTGTGATCCGTCGATTATGGGTTACGGCCCGGTTCCGGCCTCGAAGCTGGCGCTGAAAAAAGCGGGGCTTTCTGCCAGCGATATCGGCGTGTTTGAGATGAACGAAGCCTTTGCCGCGCAGATCCTGCCGTGCATTAAAGATCTCGGGCTAATGGAGCAGATTGACGAGAAGATCAACCTCAATGGTGGTGCGATCGCGCTGGGTCATCCGCTGGGCTGTTCCGGTGCGCGTATCAGCACCACGCTGCTGAATCTGATGGAACGCAAAGACGTTCAGTTTGGTCTGGCGACGATGTGTATCGGTCTGGGTCAGGGTATTGCGACGGTGTTTGAGCGGGTTTAACCACTTGCCGGATGCGGCGTGAACGCCTTATCCGGTCTACCGATCCTGCACCAATGTAGGCCTGATAAGACGCGCCAGCGTCGCATCAGGCATCGTGCACCGATTGCCGGATGCGACATAGATCTAAATGCCACTGAATAAAGTTTTAGTTGCCGTTCTTCCCGCCTGTCAGGGGCGGGTTTTTTTATATCTCAGATAAATGCAAACGCATCGCCAAACAGGCGATCTTCCCGCGCATTACGCTCACTGCAAAACAGGTCACGGGCAATTTTCGCCATCTCAAAACGTCCGGCAATATAGATATCATGCTCTGCCAGCGTACCATGATCCTGCAATACCGCCGTTAACACGGTACCAGTACGCCCACGCCAGCCTGCTTCCGGTTGTTCAACCACCGGCACCACTTGCAGACCAGGGTGCTTTAACGAAAGCGCCTCAAGCTCGCAGAGATCATACAGATGCTGCTCTTCACGCCCGCCCCAGTAAATGGTGATATCACGGTTTGGGTTACGCGCCAACGCTGTCAGCAAAATCGAGCGGGCATAAGAGAACCCGGTGCCGCCCGCAATCAAAATCATCGGACGCTCTTCATCATCGCGCAGCCACGCTTCTCCGTGGGGAATATCGACCACGATTTGATGATCTTTGAGGATGCGGTCCATGACTGCTTTCGCGTAAAGGTTGATTTCAGAAGCGCCAATATGCAGCTCGATAAACCCTTTTTCATCCGGCGTCGAGGCCATTGAGAACGGACGTTTGTCGCGCTCATCCATCACTACCATCAAATACTGACCAGCACGAAAAGAAAAGGCCGCGTCTGGCACGATGCGGACACGATATACGGTATCCGTGATAGCTTCTACCGAGGTCACTTTACAGCTTAAGGTTGTCATGCGCTTTCTCTGTCGGATCGATAAATAGGGCAAAACAAACGCGCATCAGGCGCTTTTACCGTTGTTAAAAATAGCCAGTTCATCCCAGATGGCGTCAATATGCGCGACAACATCTGGATCTTTTTTGATGGGACGTCCCCATTCACGCTGGGTTTCCCCCGGCCATTTATTCGTGGCATCCAGCCCCATTTTTGAACCCAGCCCGGAGACAGGCGAGGCAAAATCCAGATAATCAATAGGCGTATTTTCTACCAGAACAGTATCCCGCGCCGGGTCCATACGGGTGGTAATCGCCCAAATCACATCGTTCCAGTCGCGTGCGTTGACGTCATCATCGCAAACGATCACAAATTTAGTGTACATAAACTGGCGTAAGAACGACCAGACGCCCATCATGACGCGCTTCGCGTGTCCGGCGTACTGTTTTTTGATCGTCACTACCGCCAGACGATAAGAACAGCCTTCCGGCGGCAGGTAAAAATCGACAATTTCCGGGAACTGTTTTTGCAGAATCGGTACAAACACTTCGTTCAACGCCACGCCCAGTACCGCGGGCTCATCTGGCGGACGCCCGGTATAGGTGGAATGGTAAATCGCATCTTCACGCTGGGTAATATGCGTCACGGTAAATACCGGGAAACTATCGACTTCGTTATAGTAACCGGTGTGGTCGCCATACGGCCCTTCCGGCGCCGTTTCACCTTGTTCGATATACCCTTCCAGCACAATCTCCGCACTGGCGGGCACTTCAAGGTCATTGGAGATACACTTCACCACTTCGGTCTTGGTACCGCGCAGCAATCCGGCAAACGCATACTCTGAAAGTGTATCCGGAACGGGGGTGACTGCACCGAGAATCGTGGCGGGATCGGCACCCAGCGCCACAGAAACCGGGAAACGTTCGCCCGGATGCGCCGCACACCACTCCTGATAATCCAGCGCGCCGCCGCGATGCGACAGCCAGCGCATAATCAGTTTGTTTTTACCAATCAGCTGCTGGCGATAAATGCCCAGATTCTGCCGCTCTTTATGCGGGCCGCGCGTCACTGTCAGCCCCCAGGTAATCAGCGGCGCGGCATCTTCCGGCCAGCAGGTCATAATGGGAATGCGATTGAGATCGACGTCATCGCCAGAGACGATTTTTTGTTGGCAGGGCGCACCACGCAGCCGCTTTGTCGGCATGTTCAATACTTGCTTAAACTGCGGCAGTTTATCAAACAGGTCGCGGAAACCTTTTGGCGGCTCCGGCTCTTTCAGAAACGCCAATAATTTACCAACTTCACGTAGCGCCGAAACATCTTCCTGCCCCATGCCCATTGCCACGCGCTTTGGCGTACCGAACAGGTTGCACAGCACCGGCATTGAGTAGCCTTTAGGGTTTTCGAACAACAGCGCAGGCCCACCGGCACGCAAAGTGCGGTCAGCAATTTCAGTGATTTCCAGATGCGGATCCACCGGGAGCGTGATACGTTTTAGCTCACCCTGCTGTTCAAGCAGTGTCAGGAAGTCGCGTAAATCGTTATATTTCATGGCGTCCATTGTAGCCTCTTAATCTACGCCCATTATACGGCGTTCATCTTTGCGATGCTGTAAATTTGTTAAATTAGCGTGAACTCTGACGGTATAACGCAAACCGGGGAATATAATTAACTTAGCGTAAAGCTTTTGCTATCCTTGCGCCCCGATTAAACGGATAAGAGTCATTATGCAATCCTGGTATTTACTGTACTGCAAGCGCGGGCAACTTCAACGTGCCCAGGAACACCTCGAAAGACAGGCTGTGAATTGCCTGGCACCGATGATCACCCTGGAAAAAATCGTGCGTGGAAAACGTACTGCAGTCAGTGAGCCATTGTTTCCCAACTACCTGTTTGTCGAATTTGATCCAGAAGTGATTCATACCACGACTATCAACGCGACCCGCGGTGTCAGCCACTTCGTGCGCTTTGGCGCGTCGCCAGCGATAGTCCCATCGGCGGTGATTCATCAGCTATCGGTATATAAACCGAAAGACATTGTCGATCCGGCAACCCCTTATCCGGGTGATAAGGTGATTATTACCGAAGGCGCGTTCGAAGGCTTTCAGGCCATTTTCACCGAACCCGATGGTGAGGCTCGCTCCATGCTATTGCTTAATCTTATTAATAAAGAGATTAAGCACAGTGTGAAGAACACCGAGTTCCGCAAACTCTAAAACGCAATCCCAAACAGTGTTTTGACATTGGCATCCGTGGTGGCAGCCAGCCATGCGGCATCTTCTCCACGCCAGTGCGCAATACGTTGCAAAATATGGGGCAGATGGGCTGGCTCGTTGCGCCGGGATGATGGCTTTGGCGTGAGATCGCGCGGGAGCAGATACGGCGCATCAGTTTCGATCAGCAATTTCTCCGCCGGAATCAACGGCAACAATTCCCGCAGCTCCAGCCCGCGTCGTTCATCGCAAACCCAACCGGTAATGCCGATATAAATTCCACGCGCCACGCACGCCTGCATCTCTTCGCGTGTGCCGGTAAAGCAATGAAGAACCGCACCAGGCAGTTTATCCAGCCACGGCTCCAGCAATGTCATAAACCGCTCGTGGGCATCGCGACAGTGCATAAATACCGGCATGTTTAAATCTGCGGCAATGCGGAGCTGGGCAACAAAAGCGCGTTCCTGCTCTTCCGGCGTCGAAAAGTTGCGGTTAAAGTCGAGACCACATTCACCAATCGCCACCACTTCTGGCTGCGCGGCCAGCTCAATAATCGCTTCTTCAGTCGCAGCTTGCCACTGGCTGCTGTCGTGAGGATGTACGCCCGCCGTTGACCAACAGGACGAATACTGACGCGCCAGCTTTTGCGCCTGCTGGCTTTCACGCAGGTTAGTGCCGGTGATGAGTAGCCCATTAACTCCCGCGTCAAAAGCGCGCGCTACAACATCATCACGGTCTTTCGCAAATTGCGAACTGGTCAAATTAACGCCGATATCAAACATCCTGTACTCCATATGACAACCGCCCTGACGGGCGGTTGAATTTATTCTTCAGTTTTTTCGCTTTCTGCTTCAGCGTCGTTTTCCTCTTCCCGATTTCGCCCTTTACCAACGTAAAAGCGTGAGAAGAAGACACCGATTTCAAACAGACAGTACATCGGGATCGCCAACAGCGTTTGCGAGAAGACATCCGGCGGTGTCAGCAGCATCCCGACAACGAATGCACCAACCAGCACATACGGGCGTTTTTTGCGTAAGTCTTCTGGCGAGGTAATCCCCATCCAGCACAGCAGCACAATTGCCACAGGCACTTCAAAGGAGACACCAAACGCCATAAACAACGCCATAACGAAGCTTAAATAGCTGGCGATGTCGGTGGATACCTGTACCCCTTCCGGCGCGGTATTGGCAAGGAAGCCAAATGCCAGCGGAAAGACCACAAAGTAGGCGAACGCCATGCCGATATAAAACAGCAGAGAGCTGGAAACCAGCAGCGGCACCACCAGGCGACGTTCATGCTTATACAGCGCTGGGGCGATAAATGCCCACACCTGATAGAGAATCACCGGCGCTGACAGAATCAGCGACACCATAAAGGTCAGCTTGATCGGCGTAAAGAACGGCGAGGCCACGTCGGTGGCGATCATCGTTGAACCTTGCGGCAACTGCTTGATCAATGGCGCGGATACCAGGTGATAGATGTCATTGGCGAAATAGACCAGACACAGGAATATCACGATCACCGCGATAATGCAGTTCAGCAGACGCTTACGCAGCTCAATCAGATGCGTGATAAGCGGTTGAGTATCTTCTACAGACATGTTTACGGTTTATCACTCGACGAAGGGGAAGGTGCAGCGGTTTTCGGTTCAGCGTCCGCAGCAGGTTTTACCACCGGCTCTGGCGTGGTTTCTGGCTTCTGTTCCGGCGAACTGGCCTGCGTTTGTGCAGCGGCAGGCGTTACGCCCTCATGCGCAGCTTCATTATCTTTCACCACCGGGTTATGGATGGTGTGCGCTTCATCGCTCGCCTTTTCAGGATCGTTTGCAACGTAGGAACGCTTCATCGACTCCGCGGCCTGGCGTAGTTCATCCATCGACGCTTTCAGTTCGGGCGTCAGGTTAGTGAGGCTCGCCTTTTCAACCTTTTTCAGACTGTCCTGAAACTCCTGGAGTTTTAACTCCTGGGTCAGTTCGTTCTGCACCGTTGTCGCCAGTGAACGCAACGCGCGAATCCAGCCCGCTACCGTTTTTACCGCCACAGGCAGTCGTTGCGGCCCCAGAACGACGAGGCCGATGATGAACACCAATAGCAGTTCGCTAAAACCGATATCAAACACGGATTACACCTGCTCTTTATCGTGGCGCTTCGCGTCTTCTGTTTTAGCCTGTTCCTGATTCGTATTCGCCTGCTTATCGGCGATAGTTTTCGCAGTAAAATCAGCATCCTGACTGGTTTTATCCTGCTTTGGTTCATCATCGCTCATTGCTTTTTTAAAGCCTTTGATCGACGCACCAAGATCGGAACCGATGGAGCCGAGCTTTTTGGTGCCAAAAAGCAGTACAACGATGACGGCAATAATCAATAACTGCCAAATACTGATACCACCCATACATGTTCCTCTGTGGTAGATGATGATTAAACAAGGCCGCATTATACGTTACACGGCCCGCCTTGAGCGATGAAAAAATCAGCGTGTTTTGCGCCAACCGACAAACCAGGCGATCAGACCACCTGCCATTAACCAGCCGGGCATCAGCCCCCATTCAGGTCGGCTGACCAACAAGAATGTGCCACTTAATACTAACGTAGCGCCAATTCCGAGAAAATAACGCGATTGTCCCTGACGTACATGATTTGACTGAAGCTCGCGGGCAATCTTATCAACACTGTGCTGTAAATACTTGCCCTGGCGCAAACTGTCGTAAACCAGTTCAGGCAGTTCTGGCATTTTTTCGACCCAGAACGGCGCTTTTTCTTTAAATGCTCTCACCAGCGCAGGAATACCGACCTGATCTTTAATCCACGACTCCAGGAAAGGCTTCGCCGTTTTCCATAAATCGAGTTGCGGATAAAGCTGGCGTCCTACCCCTTCGACGTAGAGCAGGGTTTTCTGGAGTAACACCAGTTGCGGCTGCACTTCCATATTGAAGCGACGCGCCGTATTAAACAGATTTAACAGTACATGTCCAAACGAAATTTCGGCCAGCGGTTTCTCAAAGATAGGTTCACAGACCGTACGAATGGCAAATTCGAACTCTTCAACGTTGGTATCTGGTGGCACCCAGCCAGAATCGACGTGTAGCTCTGCCACTTTGCGATAGTCGCGATTAAAGAAGGCGATAAAGTTTTCTGCCAGATAGCGTTTATCTTCTTTGTTTAGCGAGCCAACAATCCCGCAATCAATGCCGATATATTTCGGGTTTTCCGGGTGTTCATAGCTTACGAAGATGTTGCCAGGGTGCATATCGGCATGGAAAAAGCTGTCGCGAAAGACCTGAGTGAAGAACACCTGCACGCCGCGTTCCGCCAGCAATTTCATGTTGGTGCCGTTTTTCTCCAGCGCCGCAACATCAGACACCGGAATGCCGTAAATGCGCTCCATCACCATCATCCCTTCACTACAATAGTCAGGGTAAACTTCCGGGATGTAGAGCATCGGGCTGTCTTCAAAATTGCGCCGAAGCTGAATGGCGTTGGCAGATTCCCGCAGCAAATTCAGTTCATCAATCAAGGTCTTTTCGTACTCGCGCACCACTTCGGTTGGGCGCAGACGGCGACCATCCGGCAGCAAACGCGGCACCCAGCGAGCCAGACGGTAGATAAGTTTCAGATCCGCTTTAATGACCGGCAAAATATCCGGGCGGATGACTTTAATCACCACCTCTTTACCATTCGATTTCAATCGCGCGGTATGAACCTGGGCGATAGAAGCAGAAGCCAGCGGCTTGATTTCAAAATCGTCAAACCACGCTTCTACCGGCAAGCCGCCCATTGCAGCTTCAATCTGCTGCTTCGCCAGCTTGCCATCAAACGGAGCAACTTTGTCCTGCAATAACGCCAGCTGATCGGCAATATGCGGTGGAAAAAGATCGCGGCGGGTTGATAACATTTGCCCGAACTTGATCCAAACCGGCCCCAGTTCTTGCAGGGCCAGTCGTAGTCGCTCACCTAAAAGTTTGTCTTTATGCCGATTTGGCATCCAGAATAATGAGTATCGCCATAGCCGTAGCGGCAGGGTGATACGCATTTTGGGGATCAGTTCATCAAGTCCGTAGCTTAAAAAAGTGCGAATGATGAAATATAGGCGCCGTACTTCACCTGGCGTCATTTAGCCTCCAGTTTTTCCAGCCGTTTGGTCAGGGCATCAACAGCACGCTCGACGGCAGCCGTCTCTTCCGCAAACCAGGCCACTTCAAGCGGACCGGGTGCCATACGCCACTCTTCAGTAATGGCTTCCGCCACATAACGTTGCTGGCGCTTAATGCCGTGATGCAGGAACTTTGCGCCTCCGCGCATGGCTTTGCTGATTCCTTCAGCGGCGATATCACCGGTATAAGGGGCCAGCAGTTCCGCAGGGTCGAACTCTGCCAGATCTGCCAGCGCAACGAAGTTTTGCACCACCTGAATATCGCCCTGCACTTCCAGCTCACCACTGCGAATCAGTGCGGTAAGCTGCTGGCGATCGCGAAGTTTCGGCAACACACTGGCGTAGGCGATAACGGTGCAGTCAGCATCGCCTGCCCATTCGCCCAGTACATCAACCTGGCGTTCGCTGAACACCAGAATCAATGACGTCGAAAAGCCTTTTACCTCCACGCGCAATACTTTACCCAGCAGACGCGAGCGGGCTGTTTTCAGCGCGGTTGAGCGATACAGGAAGGTGTTGAGCAGACTTTCAATTCCTGCCGTCACTAAAGGTTTAAAAGGCATTTCCGGTCTCCTGTCAGAACTTATAACCACGATGCAGCGCCACAACCCCTGCCGTCAGATTGTAGTAGTCGACACTTTCGAATCCGGCATCCTGCATCATGGCTTTCAGGGTATCCTGATCGGGATGCATACGGATGGATTCTGCCAGATAACGGTAGCTGTCGGCGTCGTTCGCGACCAGTGAGCCAATACGCGGCAGCACATGGAAGGAGTATGCATCATAGGCTTTGCTCAGCGGCTCGATAATTGGCTTCGAGAACTCAAGCACCAGCAGGCGGCCGCCGGGTTTCAGCACGCGATACATTGAACGCAGTGCTTTATCTTTGTCGGTGACGTTACGCAGACCAAACGAAATGGTGATGCAATCAAAGGTGTTATCCGGGAACGGCAGCGCCTCAGCGTTCGCCTGAACATACTCAACGTTGCCAATCACACCGATATTACGCAGCTTCTCGCGTCCCATTTTGAGCATGGATTCATTGATATCAGCAAGGACCACTTTGCCAGTTTCTCCGACCAGGCGGGAGAATTTCGCTGTCAGGTCGCCGGTGCCACCAGCCAGATCCAGCACGGTCTGCCCACGGCGTACGCCGCTGCAATCAATCGTGAATCGCTTCCACAAACGATGAATACCAAATGACATCAAATCATTCATGACATCGTATTTTGATGCCACGGAATGGAAAACGTGGGCGACCATATCCGCTTTTTGTTCCTTCGCGACGGTCTGAAAACCAAAGTGCGTCGTTTCTTGTGACTTATCCACCATCTCAATGCCTGCTCATCAAAAAATTGTTCCAGAAGTGTAACAGATTGGGCGTCGATGCCCTAGATTTCTACCCGGCTTAACTACCCCTAATGGGCTAGCGCGACTGCTGATTATATTCATCATCGCGTTGATAAGCTTCATCATTCGGCTGCTCCGGAACCGACCGAAGTCGATACTCTTCATCCTGGCTCACCGCCTGTTCAGCCAAATCCGGATTAATCTCGCGTTTAATTTCTACTCCTAAACCGCGAAACGCTTCTGCCTGCGCCAGCACATTTCCGCGACCTGAAGAGAGTTTTTTCATTGCCTGGCGGTAGTTATCCTGCGCTTTGTCGAGACTTTGACCAATCGCGGACATGTCATCGATGAACAAACGCATCTTGTCGTACAGCTTGCTGGCACGATCGGCGATTTGCTGGGCGTTGCGGCTTTGATGCTCATAACGCCACAGGTTGGCAATAGTACGCAACGCCACCAGCAGCGTAGTCGGGCTAACCAGCATGATATTGTTTTTCAACGCTTCGGTGATCAGCTCCGGCTGGCGGTCAAGCGCCAGTAAAAAAGCGGGTTCAACGGGAATAAACATCAGCACGTAATCCAGAGTTCGCAGCCCCGGCAGCTGTTGATAATCTTTGCGTCCCAGCAAACGGATATGGTTACGCACCGACGCGATATGTTCCTGTAGCGCGCTTTCGCGGGTGTAGTCGTCTTCGGCGTTAAAATAGCGTTCATAGGCGACCAGCGTCATTTTGGCGTCGATCACCACATCTTTTCCCTGCGGCAGCCGCACGATGACATCCGGCTGCATCCGCGAGCGGGCGTCATTTTCGATGCTGACCTGGGTTTCATATTCATACCCTTCACGCAGACCGGAAGCCTCCAGCACCCGCGTCAATACTACCTCGCCCCAGTTGCCCTGGGTTTTATTGTCGCCTTTCAGCGCGCGCGTCAGGTTGATCGCTTCCTGGGCCATTTGCGCGTTGAGTTGCTGGAGATTGCGAATTTCGTGGGTCAGGGTATGGCGTTCTTGTGCTTCTTTACCGAAGCTGTCCTGAACCTGACGGCGGAAACCGTCCAGTTGTTCACGTAGCGGCGACAACAGGCTGTTCAGACTCTGACGGTTTTGCTCATCAACCCGGCGATTGCTGTGCTCAAAAATACGGTTGGCGAGGTTTTCAAACTGCTCACTGAGGCGCTGCTCGCTGTTAATCATCTGGCGAATTTTATCGTCAGCATGTTGCTGTGCGGCTTCCATCCGCGTGGTTACTTCACGCAGATCGGCCTCCAGAGAGGTGTTAATACTTTGCAGGCTGCGCACTTCGTTATTGAGTAACTCGCACTCTGCACGCCAGTGCTCGCTTTGGGTAATTTGTTGTTTTGCCGCGCTTAACTCCGCGACCATCTCTTCACGTTCAGCTAATTGCTCGGCTTTTTGCTGCGCATGTTGATAACTGGCAAACAGCCAGCCAATTGCCACACCCACCAACGCAATAACTGCGTAAACCATGATTGAGAAATCCACAACGCCTCCTGACGCAACAACTTACCCGCACAAAATAGAATTGTGCTGTACAAACGTCCAGTTGGAAAGGCATTTCCTGCGAGGCGCTACGCAAAAATACAAAAGGCCGAACGCGTCGGCCTTCAGACAGGAGAAGAGAATTACAGCAGACGACGCGCCGCTTCCACCACGATTTTCACCGCATGGCTTTCGGTTTGTTTCATCGTCTCAGCATTCGGGATCTCTTGCTGGGTGCGGTTAACGATAACACCCGCTACCATACCGGCACGCAGGCCCTGACTTGCACACATGGTCAGCAGGGTTGCAGATTCCATTTCATAGTTCATTACGCCCATCGCCTGCCACTCTTCCATAGAACCTTTAAAGTGACGAACTACGCGACCAGAGTAAGTATCGTAACGTTCCTGACCTGGGTAGAAGGTATCAGAAGAAGCTGTCACGCCAACGTGAGTTGTCGCGCCAATGGATTTCGCAGCTTCAACCAGCGCAGTCGTACATTCGAAATCAGCGACAGCCGGGAATTCCAGCGGTGCGAAGTGCAGGCTCGCGCCATCCAGACGGACAGACGCCGTGGTAACCAGGACATCACCCACATTAATATGCGGCTGAATAGCGCCCGTTGTACCGATACGCAGGAAGGTGCGAATGCCCAGCTGTGCCAGCTCTTCAACAGCAATAGAGGTAGACGGGCCGCCGATACCGGTAGAGCAGACGATAACAGGTTTACCATCCAGCTCTGCACGCCAGGTAGTGAATTCGCGGTGAGATGCCAGCTTAACCGGCTTATCCATCAGCGCGGCGATCTTTTCCACACGATCCGGGTCGCCAGGGACGATGGCAAGCGTAGCCCCTTGTAAATCGTTTTTAGTGAGGCCGAGATGAAAAACATCAGACTTGGACATATACAACTCCTCTGTGAATCGGTTTAGTCAGAAGAAGCAAAAAGACACTTTACCGAAGGGTTTAACATTTTTTCGTGATACTCATCACCATGACGCAAATGCGTTGCATAAATTTACCCACCAAAAGTGATGCAAATCACATAAATCACTCTTCATTCTGCAGGACTGCATAAAAGATGAGCCGATTCAGGCAATGTGATTTGTTGCATGCTGACTATAGTTAACATTGCGCAACATTTTTATAAGGGTACGGAGAATACCATGGCAACAACACAACAATCTGGATTTGCACCTGCTGCATCGCCTCTCGCTTCGACCATCGTTCAGACCCCGGACGACGCGATTGTGGCGGGCTTCACCTCTATCCCTTCACAAGGGGATAACATGCCTGCTTACCATGCCAGACCAAAGCAAAGCGATGGCCCACTGCCAGTGGTCATTGTAGTGCAGGAAATTTTTGGCGTGCATGAACATATCCGCGACATTTGTCGCCGTCTGGCGCTGGAGGGGTATCTGGCTATCGCACCTGAACTTTACTTCCGCGAAGGCGATCCGAATGATTTTGCCGATATCCCCACGTTGCTTAGCGGTCTGGTAGCAAAAGTGCCTGACTCGCAGGTGCTGGCCGATCTCGATCATGTCGCCAGTTGGGCTTCCCGCAACGGCGGCGATGTTCATCGTTTAATGATCACCGGATTCTGCTGGGGTGGACGTATCACCTGGCTGTATGCCGCGCATAATCCACAGCTAAAAGCCGCAGTGGCGTGGTACGGCAAACTGACGGGCGATAAGTCGCTGAATTCACCGAAACAACCTGTTGATATCGCAACCGATCTTAACGCGCCGGTTCTCGGCTTATATGGCGGTCAGGATAACAGCATTCCGCAGGAGAGCGTTGAAACGATGCGCCAGGCGCTGCGGGCTGCTAATGCGAAAGCAGAGATTATCGTCTACCCGGATGCCGGGCATGCATTCAACGCTGATTATCGCCCGAGCTATCATGCCGAATCTGCGAAAGATGGCTGGCAGCGTATGCTGGAATGGTTTAAGCAGTATGGTGGGAAGAAGTCGCTGTAATGAGAAAAGACCGGGTGGTATTACCACCCGGTTTGGATTTACCCCAGACGCAAATTCTGCGCCGCCTGCACCATGTTCGCCAGTGCCGCGCGGGTTTCTGGCCAGCCGCGCGTTTTCAGGCCACAGTCTGGGTTGACCCACAGGCGCTCTGCCGGAATGCGTTTTGCCGCTTTCTTCAGCAGGGCTTCAATCCATTCCACGCTCGGTACGTTTGGCGAGTGAATGTCATAGACGCCTGGACCGATTTCATTCGGATAATCAAACTCTTCAAACGACTCCAGCAACTCCATGTCGGAACGCGAGGTTTCGATGGTGATGACGTCTGCATCCAGCGCCGCAATGGAATCCATGATGTCGTTGAACTCGCAATAACACATGTGAGTGTGGATTTGTGTGTCATCTTTCGCCACGGCGGCGTTGATACGGAAGGCCTCTACGCCCCACTGGAGATAGGCGTCCCAGTCGCTACGACGCAGTGGTAAACCTTCGCGCAGCGCCGGTTCGTCAATCTGGATGATACCAATCCCTGCCGCTTCCAGATCGGCCACCTCATCACGCAGCGCCAGCGCAATCTGTTTGGCGATGGTTTCACGGCTGACATCTTCACGCGGGAACGACCAGCAGAGTATGGTCACCGGCCCCGTCAGCATCCCTTTCACCGGTTTGTCGGTCAGCGATTGCGCATACTTCGCCCACTCCACGGTAATCGGTGCCGGGCGACTAACGTCACCAATAACAATCGGTGGCTTCACGCAGCGGGAACCGTAGCTCTGTACCCAACCGTTTTGCGTAAAGACAAACCCGTCGAGGTGCTCGCCAAAGTATTCCACCATGTCATTACGCTCGGCCTCGCCATGTACCAGCACATCTAGTCCCAAACGTTCCTGTTCAACAATGGCCTGCCTGATATGTTCCGCAATGCCCGTGCGGTAGTTATTGGCGTCGAGATTGCCCTTTTTGAAATCCAGACGCAGGGTACGAATTTCCGTGGTTTGCGGGAAAGAACCAATCGTGGTGGTCGGCCACGCTGGCAGTTTAAAACGCGCACGCTGGGCTTCGGCACGCACTTCATAGACATTCGCACGCTGGCTGTCCTGGGCGGTGATCGCCGCCAGACGCTTTTCTACCGCCGGATTATGTACGCGGGTAGAGTGACGACGTGCCTGAATCGGGGCGCTCCACTCTGCCAGAGCTGCCGTGTCACCACTGTTCAGCGCATCGCGCAGCAGTGCCAGTTCATGGCATTTTTGTAGGGCGAAGGCAAACCAGCTTTTCACTTCTGCATCAAGACGCGTTTCCACGCTCAGGTCGATGGGGCTGTGCAGCAACGAGCAGGAAGATGCCACCCACAAATCACGTTTGCCGACAATGTCCTTAATTTGCGCATATTTCTCGGTAAGATCGGCGCGCCAGACGTTACGACCATTGATCAGACCCGCAGACAGCAACCAGTCAGAAGGCAGGCGCTTGTGCAGTTCAGCAACGTCATCTTTACCATGTACGAGGTCAACATGCAGACCCTGAACAGGCAGCGCAGTAATCGTGTCGAGATTTGGCGTTACGCCTTCAAAATAGGTGGTCAGCAGCAGTTTCACCTGTCCCTGGAGCGCGTCGTAAGCGGGTTTGTATGCGTCCAGCCACGCCTGTGGTAGTTCCAGTACCAGCGCGGGTTCATCAATCTGTACCCACTCGATGCCGCGTTTCGCCAGTTCTGCCAGCACTTGCTGATAAACCGGCAGAATGTCGTTCAGCAGGCTAAGGCGGTCAAACTGTTCACCTTTCACTTTCCCCAGCCACAGGTAAGTAACCGGCCCCAGCAGCACAGGCTTAACGTTGTGGCCCAGCGCCAGCGCCTCGTCCACTTCCTCCAGCAGCTGCGTCCAGGTCAGTTTGAACTGTTGGCCTTTAACGAATTCCGGCACCATGTAGTGATAGTTGGTGTTAAACCATTTGGTCATTTCCGCTGCCGCCGCAGGTTCGCCAGTCGGCGCACGTCCACGACCAATACGGAACAGGGTGTCGATATCTACCGAACCGTCTTTGTTCTGATGACGTGGCGGAACATTACCCAGCAGCAGACTGGTGGTCAGAACATGATCGTACCAGGCAAAATCGCCCACCGGCAGCAGGTCGATACCCGCTTGCTTTTGTTGATCCCAGTGACGAGCACGCAGTTCACGCCCTACTGTCAGCAGTTCTTCACGCGTGGAGTTCCCCGCCCAATAACTTTCTTGCGCTTTTTTCAGCTCGCGACGCAGGCCAACGCGAGGGAAACCGAGGGTGTGATTAAGAATTGTCATTATATGCCCCTTATGGAATTTTTAGTATTTAGCCGTCCAGATGTTTACACATCCATAATTGGCGGTTACTGTATATTCCTCAAGCGCAAATTATTCATGCCGAAGTGAAGGACTTTCATGATCGAAGTAAAACACCTGAAAACGCTACAAGCGTTGCGGAACTGCGGCTCTCTCGCAGCCGCTGCGGCGACGTTGCATCAGACGCAATCCGCCCTGTCTCACCAGTTTAGCGATCTGGAACAACGCCTTGGCTTCCGGCTATTTGTGCGTAAGAGCCAGCCGCTACGCTTTACACCGCAGGGAGAAATCCTGTTGCAACTGGCAAACCAGGTGCTGCCGCAAATTAGCCAGGCACTGCAAGCCTGCAATGAACCGCAGCAGACGCGTCTGCGCATTGCCATTGAGTGCCATAGCTGTATTCAGTGGCTGACGCCCGCGTTAGAAAATTTCCATAAGAACTGGCCGCAGGTAGAGATGGATTTTAAATCGGGCGTGACGTTTGACCCGCAGCCCGCGTTG
This sequence comes from Escherichia sp. WS1152, assembly GCF_046487665.1. Lineage (NCBI taxonomy): Bacteria > Pseudomonadati > Pseudomonadota > Gammaproteobacteria > Enterobacterales > Enterobacteriaceae > Escherichia > Escherichia sp. WS1152. The sequence continues at coordinate 22,553 of NZ_JBJQJA010000015.1, forward strand.
CAACAGGGCGAGCTGGATCTGGTAATGACGTCCGATATTCTGCCGCGCAGTGGTCTGCATTATTCGCCGATGTTCGACTATGAAGTGCGTCTGGTGTTAGCACCTGACCATCCACTGGCGGCAAAAACGCGTATTACACCGGAAGATCTCGCCAGCGAGACGCTATTAATTTATCCGGTGCAGCGTAGTCGACTGGATGTCTGGCGGCATTTTCTTCAGCCGGCAGGCGTCAGTCCGTCACTAAAAAGCGTCGATAACACCTTATTGTTGATTCAGATGGTTGCCGCGCGGATGGGTATTGCCGCGCTACCGCATTGGGTAGTAGAGAGTTTTGAGCGCCAGGGTCTGGTGGTGACCAAAACCCTGGGCGAAGGCTTGTGGAGCCGACTGTACGCCGCCGTGCGCGATGGCGAGCAGCGTCAGCCAGTTACGGAAGCGTTTATTCGCTCAGCGCGCAATCACGCCTGCGATCATCTGCCGTTTGTGAAGAGCGCGGAGCGACCCACTTACGATGCACCCACAGTGAGGCCAGGATCACCAGCGCGCCTGTAATAAACGTTGGCCAGTGCGGCTGTTGGTGCCAGATAGCCAGGTTTACCAGCAGCCCTGCCGGAACGTGCATATTATTCATAATTCCCAGCGTTCCGGCGTCCACCTGCGTCGCGCCGTAGTTCCACATAAAGTAGCCAATCCCGGAAGCCACCACGCCAAGAAACACCAGAATGCCCCATTGCAACGTGGTTTGCGGCATTTTCTGCGCATTTCCCAGCAAGAACCATGCAATTACCGCCACCAGGAACGCGCCAAGATAGAACCACGCAAAGGCGTTATGCTGCGGCATCGGGCGAGTTTCCATCAGGCGTTTGTAACCCACCATGCCGATGGCAAAAGTGATATTGGAGAGTTGCACCAGCAACAAGCCAGTCCAGAAATGGTCGGTGACCTGATCATAGCGAATAATCCCGGCACCAATCACCGCCAACAAGGCACTAAAAGCATATCCCCAGCGCAGACGGCGCTTACTCATGATGTCATAAATCAGCGTGATGTAGAGCGGCGTCAGTACGGTGAACAGCAGCAGTTCGGAAACCGTCAGATAGAGATAAGCGCGGAAACTCAGCATATACATCACGCCAAGCTGCATCGCGCCCACCAGCATATACAGGCCGACTGTTTTCAGGCTATTGCCACGGGTACGCAGAAACGGCAGAAAAACGAGTGCCGCCAGGCCAACGCGCACCAGCACCGCAAAATAGCTATCGACGTGCCCCGCAAGGTACTCGCCATAAAAGCTAAAGGAGAAGGCCCACAGAATCGTGGTGATGATAAGTAGCGCCACAATGGAAAACTCTTTGATTAACGAGTATCCATTGTAGCGAAGTATCAGGTTGACAACTGACCAAATAAAGAACGATTACGATAAATAGAGTTTACGCAAATAATGCGGCACCGCGTCGTCGGCATTAGTACCAATCACTTCCAGCTCGGGATGAAGGTCTTTCAGACGCTGGTGCGCACTGCCCATAATGCAGCCTTTCCCCGCCATCGACAGCATTTCGGCGTCGTTCATCCCGTCACCAAACGCAATACAATCCTTCAGGCTGTAGCCCAGTTTCTTCGCCACCGCTTCCAGCGCATGGCCTTTTGAAACGCCGCCCGCCATCACTTCCAGACAGGTTAAGGTAGAGAAACTGACGTTGACGCGATCTCCCCAACGAGCGTTAATCGCCTGCTCCAGCGGCAGCAGTTGTTCATGGGAATCGCAGGTGAAGAACACTTTGCTGACGCCTTCCGGCTCCAGTAATCCAGGCTCATACAGCGCATATTTGAACACCGCTTCTTTAAAAAAGCGCATCTCTTCCGGGCGATGGCGATTCATAAACCATTCGTCGTCGCGATAAACGTTAGTAATGATGTCCGGATTGTCGTTGACTACGCCAAACAGATCGCTGGCAATGTCGCGATCCAGGTTATGAGCAAAAATCAGATTACCATCCAGATCGTGAACGCGCGCACCATTGGAGGTAATCATGTAAGACTTAATCTCCAGATTATCGCGAATTTGCCCCACATCAACGTGGTGACGACCGGTCGCAAACACAAAGTTGATGCCGCGCGCGGTGAGCAGCTTCAGAGTTTCTTTGGCGTAAGGGGATAACGTATGGTCGGGAGAAAGTAACGTGCCATCTAAATCAGACGCAACAACCTGGTACATAAGAAATTTAAACCTCTGTAGAGCGGTTTCCGCTGGGTGAGTTATGCCTGTTGAAAAAATCAACGATGGCGTGGAGCGCGACTGAGCGCATTGCGTCCTTTTCAAAAAGGATCTCATGGTAAGCACCTTTAATTACCAACGGCCGTCCTCCTTCGACAGGATGGCCCGCGGCGGTGCGGAGTTCACAAAAACGGTCATGCATGCGGTTATCCACCACGCGTTCCTCTTCAGCCTGCAAGAGAAGCGTTGGCGTGGCGTCATCACCCGCACCGGCTAACACCTGTTCGCCAGCCAGAATACTTTCGCGTACCCAATGGTAGGTCGGCCCACCGACGCGAATCGTTGGGTCATCAGCATAGAAGCGTAAGTTACGTCGATATCGCTGTCTGCTGTGGGTCAGTACGTTGATAGCAAACGGCAACGCGCGCCAGCGCCCGGTGCCTATTGCATAGCCATCACGGAAACGTGGATGCGCTTCGGCCCAGTTGAGGATCTGCCGTGCCATAAATGACGGCATACGAATCACGATCCCAAACATTGGCGCAGTTAGCGCAATGGCGTCACATACACCTGGATGGCGTTGCAGAAATAATGTGGAGATCGCACCGCCCATCGAATGTGCCAGTATATAGCGTTTACGCCACGGACCGGGCTGAACCTCCTGCTGCCAGAATGCCGCCAGATCATCAACATAATCATTAAAGCGATTAACATGCCCGAGATGCGGATCGGCTAACAGGCGACCGGAACGTCCCTGCCCGCGATGGTCGATGATTAAGACATCAAACCCCAAATGGAACAGGTCATAGGCCAGTTCCGCATATTTTACGTAGCTCTCAATACGCCCCGGGCAGATGACTACCACCCGGTCATGGTGCTGTGCGCGAAAACGGACAAAGCGCACCGGAATGTCATCCACACCAGTAAACTCTGCTTCATCACGCTGACGCCAGAAATCAGTCAGCGGTCCCATGGTAAAAGCAGCAAACGCGTTTTCTCTTGTTTCCCAGTCTTTTTGCTGCTGAAACATCGGGTAATCTGCCTCTTAAACCACGTAAAATCGTTTTTTTTAGCGTGCCTGACACAACGCTGCGACAGTAGCGTATTGTGGCACAAAAATAGACACACCGGGAGTTCATCATGACCTTAGAATGGTGGTTTGCCTACCTACTGACATCAATCATTTTAAGCCTGTCGCCAGGCTCTGGTGCAATCAACACTATGACCACCTCGCTCAACCACGGTTATCGCGGCGCGGTGGCGTCTATTGCCGGGCTTCAGACCGGACTGGCGATTCATATTGTGCTGGTTGGCGTGGGGTTGGGGACGCTATTTTCCCGCTCAGTGATTGCGTTTGAAGTGTTGAAGTGGGCAGGCGCGGCTTACTTGATTTGGCTGGGAATACAGCAATGGCGCGCCGCTGGCGCAATTGATCTTAAATCGCTGGCCTCTACTCAATCGCGTCGACATTTGTTCCAGCGCGCAGTTTTTGTGAATCTCACCAATCCCAAAAGTATTGTGTTTCTGGCGGCGCTATTTCCGCAATTCATCATGCCGCAACAGCCGCAACTGATGCAGTATATCGTGCTCGGCGTCACCACTATTGTGGTCGATATTATTGTGATGATCGGTTACGCCACCCTTGCTCAACGGATTGCTCTATGGATTAAAGGACCAAAGCAGATGAAGGCGCTGAATAAGATTTTCGGCTCGTTGTTTATGCTGGTGGGAGCACTGTTAGCATCGGCGAGGCATGCGTGAAAAATAATGTCGGATGCGGCGTAAACGCCTTATCCGACTTACTCTGAAGACGCGTCTGGCATCACCGCGAAATAATCAAATGAATGCCAAATCCGGCAAATAACGCCCCGGCAAAACCATCAATCCACTTCGCCAGACGTTGATAACCACGGCGCATTTGCGGCAGGGCAAACAGGCTGGCAACGACGGTAAACCACGCCAGTGTTTCGACAATGATCAGCGCAAAAATGCCCCAGCGCGCGGTAGTGCCAACGTTATCACCGACAAACAATGAGAACACCGAGCCAAAGTAGATAATCGCTTTCGGATTAGCGAGATTGGTCAGTAAACCTTTCAGGAAACTGCGCCCACTTTTCGCCAGCTCAACCTGTGGCGCAGGTGCAGAAACCGCCTCTTTTTTCAGCGCGCCGCGCAGCATCTGGTAACCCATCCAGCAGAGATACAGGCCACCGCCAACCATAATCAGCGTATGCAGCCAGGCCATTTTTTCGATAATCAAATGCAGGCCAAGCAACGCAATCCCTGCCCAAACCATAACGCCGCAGGTAATACCCAGCACGCCCATCATCGCTTCTTTACGGGAACGACTGACAGCGGTCTGAGAGACAAAAAAGAAATCGGGACCGGGACTCATAAGCGCCACAATGTGCACCATGGCGACGGTGAGAAATAACATCAACATACATTTGACTCGCGGGGGAAACGTTTACGGAGTCTTCATCCTGGCACTTTTTTATGCTGCTGACTACTCTTCGTCGTCGCCATCGACATGCGCACGAATCAGCGCCATAAACGGTTTACCAAAGCGTTCCAGCTTGCGCATCCCAACGCCGTTAACGCTGAGCATTTCGCTGGCGGTGATCGGCATCTGTTCAGCCATCTCAATCAAGGTTGCGTCGTTAAACACCACGTACGGCGGGACATTACTTTCATCGGCAATCGATTTACGCAGTTTGCGTAATTTGGCGAACAGTTTGCGATCATAGTTGCCGCCGAACGATTTCTGCATCGCTTTCGGTTTGAGCGCCACGATACGCGGCACGGCAAGTTGCAAAGAGGATTCGCCGCGCAGCACCGGGCGCGCGGCCTCTGTCAGTTGTAGGGCAGAATGCTGGGCAATATTTTGCGTCACCAGGCCGAGGTGAATCAGCTGGCGGATCACGCTCACCCAATGTTCATGGCTTTTATCACGGCCCATGCCATAGACTTTCAGTTTGTCATGACCATAGTCGCGGATACGCTGGTTATTAGCACCACGAATCACTTCCACCACATAACCCATCCCAAACCGCTGATTCACACGACCAATGGTGGAAAGGGCAATCTGAGCATCGGTTGAACCGTCGTACTGTTTCGGCGGATCGAGGCAGATATCGCAGTTCCCGCACGGCTCCTGACGCCCTTCGCCAAAATAGTTCAGCAATACCAGACGACGGCAAGTTTGCGCTTCGGCAAACGCGCCCATCGCATTGAGTTTGTGGCGCTCGATATCCTGCAACTGCCCCTGCGGCTTCTCTTCCAGACAACGGCGCAGCCACGCCATATCAGCCGGATCGTAAAACAGCATCGCTTCCGCAGGCAGGCCATCACGCCCGGCGCGACCGGTTTCCTGATAATAGGATTCGATATTGCGCGGAATATCAAAGTGGACCACGAAGCGAACGTTTGGTTTATTGATGCCCATGCCGAACGCCACCGTCGCCACCACAATTTGCAGGTCATCGCGCTGGAATTTCTCCTGCACGTCGGCGCGGACATTATTTTCCAGCCCGGCATGATAGGCCGCCGCGCTAATACCCTTGCTTTGCAGGCGCGCAGCGGTGTCTTCTACTTTCGCCCGGCTGTTGCAGTAGATAATGCCGGACTTACCGCGCTGTTCCTGCACGTAGCGCATCAACTGATCGAGCGGTTTGAATTTCTCCATCAGCATGTAGCGAATATTCGGACGGTCAAAACTGCTGATTTGAATCAGCGGATCGTTCAGCCCCAGCAGGCGCACGATATCCTGGCGCGTGGTGTCGTCGGCTGTGGCGGTCAGCGCCATAAACGGCAGCGTCGGGAACCGCTGGCGCAACTGACCGAGCGCGGCATATTCCGGGCGGAAATCGTGGCCCCATTGGGAGATACAGTGCGCTTCATCAACGGCTAATAACACCGGATTCCAGTGCGCCAGATGCTCAAGAAAGTTATCCAGCATCAGGCGTTCCGGGGCGATATAAAGCAGACGAATTTGCCCGGTGCGGCAGCCTGTCATCACTTCAAGTTGCTGTTCGCGGGTTTGCGTCGAGTTAAGGCACGCCGCCGCCACGCCGTTGGCTTGCAGTTGATCCACCTGATCTTTCATCAACGAAATCAGCGGTGAAACAACCACGGTAAGGCCGTTTAGCAATAAGGCAGGAATTTGATAGCAAAGGGATTTTCCGCCACCGGTGGGCATGACGACCAGGCAATCGCGACCGGAAAGCACAGTGTCGATAATTTCTTCCTGGCCCGGGCGAAACTGTTGGTAGCCAAAGGTTTCTTGTAAAACCTGTTTAGCTCCGGACTCCAGATTCAACACTTCCGCCTGCGCCACATTCACCCCGATTGCCTGAAATAAAAACAGGCGCTATTTTCAGCGCCTGCGCGAGAAACTGCAATGCTTTTAGTCTCTGAGAGGGTAATCCTGGATGCTGGATTCCAGATTTGCCAACCACTCAACCGTTCATCAAAACAAATCGTTTAGCATAACCCCCACACCGACACGGGTCTGGTTGAAGTTATAGTCGATGAGCGATTCGCCATAGCCGCTGTAAACCTGAGTATAAAGGCGCACATGTTTGGTGATCGGGTAACTTAAGCCTAACTCCGCGCCGCCGTAGCCGGTGTTCCAGTTGTACTGTCCTTTCGCACTGAGCACCGCATCACCGAGGTGATAGCCGATTTTAAGCTGGTAGTAACCCATATATTTGGTGATATCCGGGTTATCGTCAGTATTACCCACCACATACCACGGCTTCACTTCTACCAGCCAGTTACCGTTTTCTGCCATCAGGCGAGTATAAAGGCGGTTCCAGCTGCGGGAGGTCGGGTCTGAACGCCCGTTAGAGTCGTGGTTATACCCCATCTCCACATCGCGCAGCGTCCAACCTGCAAAACGGTAATCGGTGGCAAAACCGAGGAACAATTGCGGTTCGTAGTTGGTTTCACGAAACGGTGAAGACTCTTCGCTATTGGACAGTTGCCACCAGGATTTTTGCGTATAAGACGCACCCAACACCGAGTTCGGGCCTAAAATCCCACGCCACAGCGGAAATGCCAGGCTCAACTGAAACTTTACTTCATCCTTACGCGCATTTTCCGCCCAGTCGTAACTGGCAATCGCTTCTTTGTTCAGATCGCTGGTTTGGGTGTAGATGAGGTAGTTGGTATCATAAGGATAGAGCGTGAACGGATTGTCATGCTCCTGCAGCATATTGGCGATAATACTGCCACGCACCGCTGGCGCGTCATGCACCTCTTTCACCGTTGCCTCTTGTGCATATACTGCCATAGGCAACATAAACACCGGCAACAACCAGCCCTGCAGAGTCCGCATCGGTCGTGTTCTCCGTAACGAATTATTGATAAGGTGAATGTTTTTCTGCGGGGTATTTTACATACTTAACTCCATTGCCGTTAGTTATCCCTTCCTAAAGTAGAAACCAACAACAAAGAAGCATAAAATCAACATTTCATTAACCAATGAAGTGTAAGGATGATATGTCTGCCGTACTGACTGCTGAACAAGCCCTGAAATTAGTGGGTGAGATGTTTGTTTATCACATGCCATTTAACCGCGCATTGGGGATGGAACTGGAGCGTTACGAAAAAGAGTTCGCACAGCTGGCCTTTAAAAATCAGCCAATGATGGTGGGCAACTGGGCGCAAAGCATTTTGCACGGCGGGGTCATTGCGTCGGCGCTGGATGTCGCCGCCGGTCTGGTGTGCGTGGGAAGTACCTTAACCCGCCACGAAACCATCAGTGAAGATGAACTACGCCAGCGGCTATCGCGGATGGGGACCATTGATCTTCGCGTTGATTATCTGCGCCCAGGCAGGGGCGAGCGTTTTACTGCTACCAGTAGCCTGTTGCGTGCAGGCAATAAAGTCGCCGTCGCCCGCGTTGAATTACACAATGAAGAACAGCTTTATATTGCCAGTGCCACCGCCACCTATATGGTAGGTTGAAGACATAAAAGCAGGTAAACTGCTGTTACCAATTAAAAATGAGTATTCCCGATGGATGCAAAACAAACGCGGCAGGGCGTATTACTCGCTCTTGCCGCTTATTTTATTTGGGGTATAGCGCCAGCGTACTTCAAGTTGATTTACTACGTGCCTGCCGATGAAATCCTGACGCATCGCGTGATCTGGTCGTTTTTCTTTATGGTGGTGCTGATGAGCATTTGCCGCCAGTGGTCCTATTTAAAAACGCTGATTCAGACGCCACAGAAAATTTTTATGCTGGCAGTCTCTGCCGTGCTGATTGGTGGCAACTGGCTACTGTTTATCTGGGCGGTGAACAATCACCATATGCTGGAAGCGAGCCTTGGTTACTTTATTAACCCGCTGGTGAACATTGTGCTGGGGATGATTTTCCTCGGCGAGCGATTCCGCCGGATGCAATGGCTGGCGGTGATTCTGGCGATATGTGGCGTGTTAGTCCAGCTGTGGACTTTTGGTTCGCTACCTATTATCGCGCTGGGACTGGCATTTAGTTTTGCCTTCTACGGTCTGGTACGCAAGAAGATTGCCGTTGAAGCGCAAACCGGCATGTTAATCGAAACCATGTGGCTGCTGCCCGTGGCGGCAATTTACCTGTTTGCTATTGCCGACAGCTCAACCAGCCATATGGGGCAAAACCCGATGTCGCTGAATTTACTGCTGATCGCCGCCGGTATTGTCACTACCGTACCGCTGTTGTGTTTTACCGCCGCTGCCACGCGCTTGCGTCTCTCAACGTTAGGCTTTTTCCAGTACATTGGCCCGACGCTGATGTTCCTGCTGGCTGTGACGTTTTATGGTGAAAAACCGGGTGCCGATAAGATGGTGACTTTCGCCTTTATTTGGGTGGCGCTGGCAATTTTTGTGATGGATGCGATTTATACGCAGCGTAGAAAAAGTTAAGAATTAACATGGGTAGGCCGTTTAAAGAGCCTACCCACTGACTTATTTATCTTTTTTTGAAAAAAATTAAGATAAGAAAAAGAACAATATTTGTTACAGGAAATACCCCCAAAACTCCCCAGTACTTACTCCATCCTAGAGACATCGTATATCTACCAAGGATTTGACAAAACCCAAAACTTAACCCTATACCTATACTTCTTAAATTTAATGTCGTAGTCAGGCTTAAAATAAATAGAACAAGGATGGTAATAGCCCACCACAATAACCATGCCTTAACAAAATCAGATTTTTTGCTGTAAGGTTCTTTACCCAAGAACAACTGCCAAAAGTTACCATTTCCCATATAGAATCCATTCACCCAAGATATTGTTTATAGAATAAAAATACATTTCAATTATATTTAATTAAAATATACCCCATCAATAAAAACTTACACACTCTAAATTACTACTGTATAGTTATCAATGCAAAGACTGCTATATTGCATATATATATGCAAACCACATAATTCAGGTAATATATATTCAAAACAATTATATATAAAACAGTGTAAAAATGTTCAAATTATCCATCAGAAATATATTCTACCCATCCAGGCTTGAGCGTTTATCACGCTTTCAGTTCATAATCTATACATTAACATCATGGTCAATATTAATAACTTTGAATGATATCAACCTGGCTTTGAGTTTTATTCTGGTTATTAATAATACCTATGTAAATATCAATATTGGAGCAAAAAGAATAAGAGATACTGGATGTAAGGCAATCTACTTTGTATTGATTTCATTGGGCTTGACACTTTTTTCTATTATCTCTGCAGCAATTGAAGGGATGAGATGTGAGTCATTAAGCGTCCAACTCAACGTGGCATGGATATTATTCACAACAATTATGTTATCTGCGATTCCCTCGGCTAAAATGTCGCTGTCAGCACACTAACTTACTCACAGCGACATCGTATAGTTACAGCCAGTTCTTACGCTTAAAGTACAGATACGGTGTCAGGCCCGCGAGGATCATAAAGATAATCGCGCCAGGGTAGCCGAAGCCCCACTTCAGTTCTGGCATAAACTCAAAGTTCATGCCATAGCTGGAGGCAATCCGCGTAGGAAAAAGTTTCCTAATCGGTAAATTCAACATTTTGTTATTAACAATGAGCAAGACCAATCATTAACGAGGTTCTCTTCAGAGATGTAATGAAAAAATGTGAAGTTTACTTCTTTTTTAAATATTTTTTTACCCTAGCATTTGTTCTCGAATTGATATTGAGCTTAAATATAACCAAGGCAAATGCAAATGAATAACATATTACTTCCGCCAATTAATATTCCCTGTACACTTTTCGAAACTATTAGTTTATTCGATGATTTTTCTGCTGATGATATGCAATATGGTGATATGGTAGAACAAGACTTTCTCTCACTCGGCCTAAGCGATATCTCAGCAAAAGTTGATCCTTACAGACTTATTAAATACCATTTCCCTGGCCCAGGTTCTATTAATGTTGCTTTTAGTGCCTCAAGTTCCGGAACAAAAATATCACAACGTGAATGCACTGATATTTTATTTGCAGAAATGAAAGAACTAGCAAAAATGCTTTCCTTTTTTGGACAATATAAAACACTTATCGAAGATCTGATTGAACATTTTAGATATGGAAATGGCAGCAATTTTCATAGCCAACAATTAAATTTATCTTTTCATGAAAAAATAAATAAATATGGTTATAATAGTCCAATACGAATAATCAAAGAATGTATCGAAAATGGCATTAATTCAACTCCCTCGACAGGATACCAACCTCTTATCCTGCAAAGCATTAAAACCAAATTACTTTCATCAAGACTAAATAAATTTAATGACTTCGAGGACAGTTTTAATGGCTTAGGAATCAGTGTTCATGATATTTCAGCTCAAAAAATATCTCTTTTAAGTTTTCAAAAATACGCTATAGGATGGAGTGCAACAATTCATTTTGTAGCACAGGACCACTTCGGTCTTGATGTAACTGATATCAAAAACAAGACTTACAGCAAATATAGATTTTTTCGCATATGGTTCTTTTTACAACGGCATAAAGACTTTGCTTTCAAACCTTTTTTCACCAATTTTAACACTATCGAAAGAATCGAAAATTATCTATGAAAAGCAAACTCCAGAAAATTATATTATGTTTATTTCTTCTATGCTGCATCTATAATTTATGGACATTGCGTCCTGTACAGATTTTGTATACATACTCTGATGCTGGCAATTCAGTCTTTCTGGTCGTTGATCATCTGCCATGGACTGACAGCGATAAAATAAATTGGTATCTGAAGCATCAGAATGAAATTAAAAATCAACATCCCCTACCAGAAGGTAGTTGGCATACCTGGTATGTCATTGATATCGGTAATGGCTTCACTGACTATAAAAAATATATCGAAGGGCCGTATGAAGATCTCTACTGTTTCCCGACAATTAAGAGCAATGATAATTGCATCGTGAAAAATTACTTAATGGTTATTAATGAATACCCTTATCGTAACACTCATATTGGTATTAACGATTTTACTGAGTATCAATTAACACAAGAAAATAAAATAGAGCGAGTTTTCAATCCGCATGACTTTAAATACGACAATTTTTAGAAATAAGCCGGATAAAAAAATAGCTTTATCCGGCACTCATATTACAGCCAGTTCTTGCGCTTAAAGTACAGATACGGTGCCAGGCCCGCGAGGATCATAAAGATAATCGCGCCTGGGTAGCCGAAACTCCACTTCAGTTCTGGCATAAACTCAAAGTTCATCCCATAGCTGGAAGCAACGAGCGTCGGCGGCAGGAATACCACGGATACCACCGAGAAGATTTTGATGATGCGGTTCTGCTCGATGTTGATAAAGCCCATCGCCGCCTGCATCAGGAAGTTCACCTTCTGGAACAGGGATTCGTTATGCGGCAGCAGGGATTCGATATCTCGCAGGATTTCACGCGCCTGCTCCAGTTGCCCACCCGGTAAACGCGCCTTGCGTACCAGGAAGTTGAGCGCACGCTGGGTATCCATCAGACACAGGCGAACTTTCCAGCCGATATCTTCCAGTTCCGCCAGCGTGGAGAGCGCCTCATCGTACTCATCGCCCTGATGCCCTTCCATAATTACCCGGCTCAACTGCTCCAGATCGCTGTAGATATTTTCAATTTCATCTGCCAGCTGTTCGATTTTGGTTTCGAACAGATCCAACAGCAGCTCGTAGGCGTTACCGTCCACCATTGACTGGCTACGGGCGCGCATACGATACAGACGGAATGCAGGCAGTTCACGCTCACGCAGAGTAAACAGACGACCATCACGGATGGTAAATGCCACAGTGGAGTTACCGGCGTGATCTTCCGCATCTTCAAAGAAGAAGAAGGAGTGAATATGCAGGCCGTCATCGTCTTCAAAGAAACGTGCCGATGCTTCGATGTCTTCCAGTTCCGGGCGGGTTGCCAGGCTCTGGCCAAGTTCAGATTGTACGCGCAGTCGCTCGTCGTCGTCCGGTTCGACAAGATCAATCCATACTGCATTTACAAGGGGTTGTGACTCTTCGACTTCCAGCCGGGTCAGTCGGTTATTTTCCAGTTGAAATGCGCTCAGCATGACCGGGACTCCCAATGCTTAAAATATCGGACAGTTCGGTGGGCACACAGAAACAAATTGGGTTTCAGACCATTAAACAGCCTGACTCAGCGCGACGGGAAAAATTGAGGTCGCTGACAACCGCTAAGGCTATCAGCAAAAAGGGATAGCCTTAGGAGTTGATCCTGGATGACAGGATAGTGAGCCAGTATCTACTGGGTGTGTCCAAGGCGAATGTCCTCTTAGAGTGATCGTGCGCGCATGTTACGCCAGCAAAATTTTGCCGTCAACACGCAACAGAACACCACAGAACAATAGTTGAACTTCGCGCTTTTTGGTACTCGTCAAGGTCGCTAACAGGATAAAAAAATCCAACATCCAGGACCTATAATGGCGCATCGGCTACTCATTGGTAAAGGAATGATCACCTTGAATCTCAAACGGATTTTTCTCGCCCTCACCTTACTTCCCTTGTTTGCTGTTGCCGCTGATGATTGCGCACTCTCAGATCCGACGCTGACCGTACAGGCGTATACCGTTAATCCTCAAACAGAGCGGGTGAAAATGTACTGGCAAAAAGCCAATGGCGAAGCGTGGGGAACTTTACATGCTCTGCTGGCGGATATGAATAGTCAGGGTCAGGTGCAGATGGCGATGAACGGCGGCATCTATGATGAAAGCTATGCGCCGCTCGGTTTGTACATCGAAAACGGTCAGCAGAAGGTGGCGTTAAATCTCGCTTCAGGTGAAGGGAATTTCTTTATCCGTCCTGGCGGCGTGTTTTATGTCGCGGGAGATAAAGTCGGCATCGTTCGTCTGGATGCCTTCAAAACCAGTAAAGAGATTCAGTTTGCGGTGCAGTCAGGGCCAATGTTGATGGAAAACAGTGTAATTAATCCGCGTATTCATCCCAACGTCGCCTCACGTAAAATTCGTAACGGTGTTGGGATTAATAAACATGGGAATGCCGTGTTTTTGTTGAGCCAGCAGGCGACAAATTTTTATGATTTTGCCTGTTATGCCAAAGCGAAACTGAACGTTGAGCAGCTGCTTTATCTTGATGGCACGATTTCACATATGTATATGAAAGGCGGGGCAATCCCGTGGCAACGCTATCCTTTTGTCACCATGATTTCCGTCGAGCGGAAAGGTTAAGCATTGTACACTCGAGGAGGCCAGACAAACTGGGGCTGGCTACACAGCTGGAAAATCATCAGATAAATGAAGGGAAACAAAAATGAAAAAAACGCTCGCAACGTTATTTTTATTAACGTGTCTGGGATCATCATCCGCTTATTCGGATAACGCTTTGATTTTACAAACTGATTTTAGCCTGAAAGATGGTGCCGTCTCGGCGATGAAAGGGGTCGCATTCGGTGTTGACCATAATCTTAAAATCTTTGATTTAACACACGAAATTCCACCGTATAACATCTGGGAAGGCGCTTACCGCCTGTATCAGACCGCCAGTTATTGGCCACAAGGTTCGGTGTTTGTTAGCGTGGTCGATCCAGGTGTAGGTACAGACCGTAAATCGGTAGTGCTGAAAACCAAAAACGGTCAATACTTCGTTTCACCAGATAACGGTACGCTCACTTTGGTGGCGGAATCGCTGGGTATTGAGAGCGTCCGGCAAATCGATGAAAAAACCAACCGCCTGAAAGGTTCCGAAAAGTCATATACCTTCCACGGTCGTGACGTGTATGCCTACACCGGTGCACGCCTGGCTTCCGGAGCGATCACGTTCGAACAGGTGGGGCCAGAGCTTCCTGCAAAAGTTGTCGAACTTTCTTATCAGAAAGCCAAAGCAACAAAAGGTGAAGTGAAGGGCAATATCCCGATTCTCGATATTCAGTACGGCAACGTCTGGAGCAATATCAGCGACGAGTTGCTGAATCAGGCAGGAATCAAACTCAACGACACGTTGTGTGTAACCATTTCCGAAGGTTCCCAGCAAAAATACGAAGGGAAAATGCCGTATGTCGCAAGCTTCGGCGATGTGCCGGAAGGTCAGCCGATGGTGTATCTGAACAGCTTATTGAATGTTTCCGTGGCGCTGAATATGGATAATTTCGCGCAGAAACATCAGGTTGCGTCTGGTGCTAACTGGAATATTGATGTGAAGAAGTGCGCTAAGTAAGGTGCTGATGCCGGATGCGGTGTGGCGCACCGCATCCGGCACCGTGATCGTAAATTATACCGTCTCCAGCCGGGCGTAAGCCGCCACCAGCCATTTAATACCCTGGCCCTGGAATGCCACCTGCAAACGGCTATGCTCGCCGCTGCCTTCCATATTGACGATAGCGCCTTCACCAAACTTAGCGTGGCGTACACGCTGGCCGAGCTTGTAGCCGCTGTCGTTCTCGACCATCGGCGTACCCATACGCTGATGGCTGACCGGGCGGCTTACCGTGGCGCGCAGGCGCACCTCTTCCACACACTCTTCCGGCAGCTCGCCGATAAAGCGCGACGGGCGATGGTAAACCTCTTTGCCATACAGACGGCGAGTTTCCGCGTAGGTCAGCGTCAGTTTCTGCATCGCACGGGTTACGCCAACGTAGGCCAGACGGCGTTCTTCTTCCAGACGACCGCCTTCATCCAGCGACATCTGGCTTGGGAACATGCCCTCTTCCATACCGACGATAAACACCTGCGGGAACTCCAGCCCTTTCGCCGAGTGTAGCGTCATCAACTGCACCGCGTCCTGCCAGGTATCCGCCTGCCCCTCGCCCGCTTCCAGTGCCGCATGGGAGAGGAACGCCTGCAGCGGCATTAAATCTTCATCTTCTTCGTTGTAGCTGAACTGGCGCGTTGCCGTCACCAGTTCCTCTAAGTTTTCGATACGCGTCTGGCCTTTTTCGCCCTTCTCCTGCTCGTACATGGTGCGCAGGCCGGAGTCTTTAATTACCCGGTCAGTCTGTACATGCAGCGGCATATCGGCAGTTTCTTGCGCTAAGGCGTCGATTAATTCCATAAATCGCTGCAAGGCGCTGGCAGCTCGCCCGGCGAGCGCTTTTTCCTGCAACAGCTCACGACATGCCTGCCAGAGTGTTAACTGGCGATCGCGCGATGTCTGACGTACCACGTCCAGCGTCCGGTCACCAATACCCCGCGTTGGCGTATTCACCACACGCTCAAAGGCCGCGTCGTCGTTGCGGTTGGCAATCAGGCGCAGATACGAGAGCGCATCTTTGATTTCCTGGCGTTCGAAGAATCGCATCCCGCCGTAAATACGGTACGGCATACTTGCCTGCAACAGTGCTTCTTCCAGTACACGCGACTGGGCGTTGCTGCGGTAGAGAATGGCGCACTCGGCGAGCGCCCCACCGTTGTCCTGCCAGGTTTTGATGCGGTTAACCACAAAACGCGCTTCATCGAGTTCGTTAAAAGCGCAATAGAGGGAAATAGGCTCACCGTCCGCGCCATCGGTCCACAGTTTTTTACCCAGACGCCCGTTGTTGTTTTCAATCAGGGCGTTCGCGGCGCTCAGAATGTTACTGGTAGAACGATAGTTCTGCTCCAGACGGATAGTTTCGGCACCGGGGAAATCATTGAGGAAACGCTGAATATTCTCCACCTGCGCCCCGCGCCAGCCGTAGATTGACTGGTCGTCATCACCGACGATCATCACTTTGCCGGTGTCGCCCGCCAGCAGGCGGATCCACGCGTACTGAATGTTGTTGGTATCCTGGAATTCGTCCACCAGGATATTGGTAAAACGTTCGCGGTAGTGTTGCAGGATATGCGGCTTGTTAAGCCACAACTCGTGAGCGCGCAGCAGCAGCTCGGCGAAGTCCACCAGGCCCGCGCGGTCACACGCTTCCTGATACGCCTGATACACCTTCTGCCAGGTCTGCTCCACCGGATTACCGTAGCTTTGAATATGATGCGGACGCAGGCCTTCATCTTTCTGGCTGTTGATGTACCACATTGCCTGGCGCGGCGGCCACTGCTTCTCGTCGAGGTTCATGGCTTTGATCAGACGCTTAAGCAGGCGTAGCTGGTCTTCACTGTCTAGGATCTGGAAATCCTGCGGCAGATTGGCGTCCATATGGTGCGCACGCAGCAGGCGGTGCGCCAGCCCGTGGAAGGTGCCGACCCACATGCCGCCCTGGCTGGTGCCCATCAGTTGCCCGATACGATGACGCATCTCCGCCGCCGCTTTGTTGGTAAACGTCACCGCCATAATCGAGTATGGCGAGCAGTTTTCCACGCTCATCAGCCAGGCGATACGATGCACCAGTACGCGCGTCTTACCACTGCCCGCGCCCGCCAGCACCAGAAGGTTGCTGCGTGGCGCGGCCACCGCTTCGCGCTGTTTGTCATTAAGGCTGTCGAGCAGGTAAGAAACGTCCATTGGCACCGCCGCGTAAAAATAGGTTGGGCGGAGAAGCGCAACGCCCTCCGCCAAAAAGCTGGGTATATATACAGATTTGCTGATTATATCAGCGAGGTCAGAGATGCCAACCTGGAAATTTCCAGATGCGGGAGTAAACGGCTGTCCCAGGTTTGCATCAGATCGCCATTTTCCGGTCTGATCCAACAAGCCTGCATTCCGCTGCGAATTGCCCCACCCACGTCAGTGGTGAGATCGTCCCCAACATGTAAGATCTCGCCGATCGGCACGTTGAGTTTTTCCGCAGCCAAAAAGTACATATCGCTGAACGGTTTTGAGCGCCCGTGCGGGCCAGCGCGCAGCACAAACTCAAAATAGTCGCCCAGGCCGAACAGTTCTGGCTGGGCGTTACCGTTGGTGATCGCCACCAGCGGCCATTTCTTCGCCAGCTGTTTTAAGGTGTCGTGGGTTTGCTGCGGGACGTCGATCCGGCTGCGCCATTTGGCAAAGTTAATCATTGCTGCGTGTGCGCCTGCACTGGCTTCTTCGGCACTCAGCCCGGCGTCGAGCATCGCTTGTTCAATCGAACGAAAACGCCAACGCGTCACGTCGTGATAAATCTCGGGTTCCGCTTCCCGTACCGCCTGGCGCAGGCGTTGCAGATCTTCATTCTGGAAGCTGCGCAGCGCCGGATGATAATTTTGCACAAAGGTAAGCGCCTCTCGCTCGGTGCGCAAAATCACCGGACGGTTATCGTAAAGGGTATCATCCAGGTCAAAGGTGAGCGCCGAGATGCGCCCCAAAGGCCGGTAAAAACGCATTATTTCCCCCGTTTGGCGCGTGGATGCGCCGCATCGTACACCGAGGCAAGGTGTTGAAAATCAAGATGAGTATAGATTTGCGTGGTGGAGAGGTTGGCATGACCCAGCAGCTCCTGCACACCACGAAGATCGCCGCTCGACTCCAGCATATGCGTGGCGAACGAGTGACGTAATTTATGCGGGTGAACGTGATTATTCAGCCCTTGTTTTATGCCCCATTCGGCAAAGCGTTTCTGCACATTACGCGCGGAGATACGCTTGCCCAGTTTCGACAGAAAAAGTGCGTCGTCTTCGCTACCAAACAGGTCGCGCAAATCAAGCCAGTGCTCAATCCACGCCACAGCGTTGCGACCAATCGGCAGGCGGCGCTCTTTGCTGCCTTTCCCCATTACCCACACTTCACCAGACTCCAGGTCGAGGTGTTTGATATCCAGCCCCACCAGCTCGGAAAGACGCAGACCCGCGCCGTACATCACTTCCAGCATTGCACGGTCGCGTACAGCGAGGGGATCGTTGATATCAATATCCAGCAGCCGATTCATATCGTCGACGTCGATGTTTTTCGGCAGATGACGCGGCGCTTTCGGTGCCGAAACTCCTTTCGCCGGGTTAGCTTTGAGTTCGTTCTGGCTGACCAGCCAGTCAAAAAAGCTACGTAGCGCAGAAAGCCGTAACGCCAGACTTGCTGCTCCCAGCCCTTTACGGCGACTGCGTACAGCAAAATTGCGTACCATCGCTGCATCGCATTGTTGCCAGCTTTGCAGGCCGTTTTCGCTGGCAAAATTGATGATCGCCTCAAGCTGACGCTGGTAGTTAAGTAGGGTTATCGGGCTAAGCTGACGCTCCACGCTCAGATAACGTAGGTAGCGTTCTACATCGGTGTGTAAATCGGTCATACGCGTTCAATCCAACGCTCCAGAAGCTCCGGCAACATCAGCGCAATTTCATGAAGTAACTGCGTTCCCTGCCCTTGTTGATAGTGACTGGCATCGCGACTGGTAAACAGCACAATACCCAAATCAGCATCGCTTCCCAGCATCGACATCGCCACCGATCCCACCGCTTTCGCTTCCGGTAGCACCACCAGCAGCTCTGGTCCGTTAAGCGGCCCAAGATAGTGCTGTTCCTGCCCCAAACGCTGAATACGCAGCGGTTCGAAAGACTGACGGCTTAATGCCAGATGAGTGTGGTTCGACGGCGCACCTAAGCGCCAGCGATCCGGAAACAGGCGCAGACTCGCACCTGCCAGGCCGAGATCGCGCGCCCAGCGGTGAAAGCGCATCAGCATATCGTCGAGACTGCTGGCGGCGGTGAGACTGCGCTGCAGGTAGAGTAGGCGATAAAACAGGCCTTCGTTGGCGATAGCCTGTTCCATCAACAGCGCCATGTTCTCTTCCAGAACATGAATATGATTACGTGCGCGGGCCATGTGCCACTCGACCAACGAAACGGTGCCGCGTACCGGATGCGGCACACGTATCGCTTCTACTGCGCGCGCATTGCGGATAAAAAACTCAGGATTTTTAATCAGATAATCGACAACCGCCCGGTCATCAAGCTCCGTGAGTGTTTCCTGCAGTTCTTCCCCTGGTTGCTTCATAGATGAATAAATCCGTCGTAGACATGTACCGCCGGGCCAGTCATATATAACGGGTGACCCGGACCTTTCCAGGCGATATCAAGACGACCGCCGGGGAGTTCCACGCGTACTTCTTCGGCCAGCAAACCTTGCTGAATCCCTACTGCAACCGCCGCACACGCGCCGCTGCCGCAGGCCTGGGTTTCTCCTGCCCCACGCTCATAAACGCGTAAACGAATATGCTCGCGCTTAACCACTTGCATAAAACCGATATTGGCTCGCTCCGGAAAACGCTCGTGGCTTTCCAAAACAGGACCAAGCGTTTCTACCGCCGCGGTATCGACATCATCGACCTGAATCACGCAATGCGGATTTCCCATCGACACCACGCCGCATAAGATTGTCTGCTCGGCGGCGCGCATAATATAGGTCTTTTCCGCTTTGTTAGCGCGAAACGGCACAGCGGAAGGTTCGAAGTTGGGTTCGCCCATATTTACGCGGACCAGATCATCATCGGTGACGGTCAGAACCATCCGCCCGTTGGCAGTGCTGACGCGGATATCACGCTTATTGGTCAGCCCTTTCAGGCGCACAAAACGGGCAAAGCAGCGCGCACCGTTGCCGCACTGCGCCACTTCACTGCCATCAGCATTGAAAATGCGATAGTGAAAATCCAGTTCAGGATCATACGGCGGCTCAACCACCAGCAGCTGGTCAAACCCTACCCCCAGGTGCCGATCCGCCAGGCGACGAATCAGCTCCGGTGAAAAAAAGACATTCTGCGTTACCGCGTCGACGACCATAAAATCGTTGCCAAGGCCATGCATTTTCGAGAACTGCATCATTTACTCCAATCACGCGGGTACAGAAACTGACTTTTAGTAATTCACCTGGGATGGACCATCGCCAGTGGCGCGATCGTTTTTATCCGGCACCGTGGATTGCGTTTGCGTCTCTACCGGTTTGGTCGGCGGCGGTGCATTTTTATCTGCAGGCGGGAAATAGAGCGGACCTTTCAGACCGCAGCCCGTCAGGCTGAAGAGAGTAAGTAATACAGTGAGTGCCTTAAACACGTTTTTCATTATGGATTGCCTGTAAAGTTCATCGCTTTCTGCTTTCTATCATCGCAGGAGAAGGCGTAAAAGCAAGCATTTAGCGACTCTTTATGAAGTCTGAAAAGTGAGGAAATGCTGCGAGTATAACGCTTACTCGTGAGGATTTATGTTTTGCTGGTAGTTTCGTGATCAACACCTCGCGCCAGGATGGCTTTATGCACTATCGCAATGTGGTTTGTTTGTTGGCTTGTTCATTGTTCTTATCGTCGGCATGGGGATGTCGGCTTGATGCACCTGAACATAATATTTACCAGAAACAGGGAAAAGGCGTGGTGTACCTGCGCCCTTATAAAGAAACAAATCTTTCTCTACCTGACGTGAATTACAAGAGTTTGCGCCGTTTACCCAATTTATTAATAGACCCAACAACACAAGATGAATGGAATAAAGAACCACCTCTGACTGATCTAACAACCGACTACCTCTATGAAGGCGCACAAGCCTGGTATCCTCATTACTCCTGGCATAGCGATGGCCGCAATATCCTCTACGCGGGTGAAGTTGTGCAAAACCCTCCCGGCACACCTCCCGTCGATGTCGCCTCGTTCAAGGCATGGGGTGATTTTGCCGCAGATAAACACAGTCTCTATTTCGAAGGCAAGCGCACCGATGACAATGGCGGGGGAAATAGCGTAGATATCAAAACACTGCATCAGGTGGAATTCCGGCCTCCCTGGGATCCTGACTTACTGGGGCTGATATTACGTGACGCTAATTTCTTGTATATCAATGGGCATCGCCTCGCTGACCCCGAGAGTTTCCGTGTGCTGGCGCAGAAGTCCTGGGATCAGCGAGGAAAGTTTTCCACCACGTTTAACCCCTGCGTTGCCGTACCATTCGGCCCCTGGGATACCCTGGCTCGTACACGGACCAAAATCCTGATCAACGGCGAACAGCTTGATGCCGACCCGGACACCTTTTCCGTCGTGCGCTGGATGCCCGGCTCACTCTTGACCTGGCGTGATAAAAACGGGCTACAGCGTAAAGTCCTCGACAAGGAAAATCTGGCGTGGGATGAGGATTTAACAAAGCACTGTCTGGATTTTTCTCTGCTGGAAAAGAAAGTGTTCTGGCGTCAGGGGCCTGACTGTAAACAGGAAGAATTACCGGGACTCGATCCGGAACAGTTTCACCCCATCAGTGATGCTGTCGCACAGTATCAGGACTCGCTTTATACCATCATCGAAACAGAGTCTGGTGACCGCAAGCTGGAGATCGTGAAACTTGATGATCCCAATCTTATTATCAACAAACGTTTCAACGCCGGGAAACGCCACGGCTATTTACTTACGCGTGCCGAAGGGTGGCCATACCATTCCGGTTTACACGTGTTTGAATCTGACGGACCGCTGATCTTACTGGATAACCGCTCTCCGGATGAACGCGAAGCCCATCTTAATGACCATCCCTTTTTGCGCAGATGGTATGCCCGCGATAACCGCTACGTTTACAGCTTTGATGGCGCGCAGCTCTGGCGATACCGCACCGCGGATCCGAAACAAGTTCGCTTAATCTGGAAGGAACAACATTCGGGATATGGCTACGGGGTAAATTACAAAACGGGATATCTGGACGGAAAAATTACCGATGACGGCGAATTTATTCCTGCCCCGCGCAATGAGGCGACAAAATGAATGGTCAAATAATCACTGTTGCACTCATCCTGTTGGGGCACATATTTCTGACGCCTGCTGTACAGGCCATAGGGTTCGACTATTACAATGATCACGGTGTTATGTCTTACGGTAAAGGTTATTGGGGGGATAAGAAAATCATTGCCCAATTTCCGAAGATGAACAGAGCCGATTTGCGCCTTGTGACAAATATATCCGGGGAGCGGGAGTTGGTGGAAGGCTATATACCCACCGATGAAATAAGCATAAAAAATGAGGAATACCACTGGGTGACAGACGGCCGCGTTATTCTCTGGCGTGGCAAAATCGTTAGCAATCCACCGGGAACACCCACTGTCGATATTGCCAGCTTTCAGGCTATGGGCCGCTTCGCGGTCGATAAATATAGCCTCTATTTTGACGGACAGCGCACCGAAAGTAATAGCGGCGCGTCACGTGTTGATCTGGCGACACTAAAAGCTATCGAAGGTAACTCTACCACGCTGGTGGATAGTAAAAATCTCTATTTGTCCGGTCGACGTCAGGGGAGCAGCAGTAATGTTACTGTATTAGAAAAAAGATGGTGGGGTATTAATCCACGTCTTATGAGTGTAAACAGAAATTTGTATTCCAATGATCTGCTTATCCGCAGTGGGCAGAATATTTATTTAAATGGCGTTCACCTTACGGCGAATGCAGACTCATTTGAGATAATTCGCTGGATACCTCATTCACTGCTGGTTTTTCGCGACAATAAGGGTATGCATCGTTATCCCTTTGGTCAATTATCAGACAAAGCGATACCCGTAGATGATGACGTCTCTTTTGAAGTAGGGGAAAGTCGCGTTCGCTGGCGTAAACAGCTCACGTCCGACCGTCAGTGGAGCAAGTGGATAGACCTACCAGATATTGAACCTGAACAATTCCATCTGATTACTGGCAATATTGCGCAATATAAAGATCGGTTGTATGTAACAAAATTATCGACATTTGGTGAAGACCAGCTTGAGATAATCCCGCTGGATACGCCAGACCTGGTCATTGATCGCTCATTTAATAGCGGCAAACAGCATGCTTATTTTATCCGCCAATTACGGTCAAAGAGCTTGCAAATTATTCCAGTTAACGGTCCGCTAACTAAAAACGATCGCTTCGCTTATGACGATCGCAATGTTTATACATGGACCGATACAGAGGTAAGGATTACGCCCTCCCCCTGCCCGGCGAAAACTCGTGTCAGAGAGGAGAACGTACGTGAAGTTCAAAACAGAGACATCATTATTCCGGTGACGGATGAATCATGCCGGAACGCAGCAGCAGAGGTGCAAACTTTGAAGCCCTGACCCCATGCCGCTATACTGCCGCCATCACTTAAAAACAGGATACAACAATGAACGACAGTGAATTTCATCGCCTGGCTGATCAACTGTGGCTGACCATTGAAGAGCGTCTGGACGACTGGGATGGCGACAGCGATATCGACTGCGAAATCAACGGCGGCGTGCTGACCATTACCTTTGAAAACGGCAGCAAAATCATTATCAACCGCCAGGAACCGCTGCACCAGGTATGGCTGGCAACCAAACAAGGCGGCTACCATTTTGATCTGAAAGGCGATGAGTGGATTTGCGATCGCAGCGGCGAAACCTTCTGGGATTTGCTGGAACAGGCGGCGACACAGCAAGCGGGTGAAACAGTCAGTTTCCGCTAAGATTGCATGCCGGATAAGCCTCGCTTTCCGGCACGCTCATCACGAAAAATACTGCTGTAATAGCGGCGTATCGTTGTCCTGATTGGCGGGCGGCATGTTACCGATAGATTTTGTGCGGAACGGAATCACCTGTTCACGACCATCAACCTTCACAATCTGATAGAACTGCGGCAGGTTGAAGTTGATAAAGCTTGAGCCGTAGGTGAAGCGATCGTGCGATGACGAGTAGAAGCGACTGACGTCACGTACCAGCTCCTCTTTGCTGCCTTCGCAGTGGTGATACACCTCAACCCGGTTGCTTTCGTCGAGAATGTAGATATTAAAGCCATTCTCGTCTTGCGTTTCTTCGAAGAAGAACTGGATGATCCCTTCGCTGGCAAAGCCGTCCACCACCGCCGGTAATTTGACGTGATTGGTTTCAACCTGCACTGACAGGCCGTGCAGTTTGTTATGCGAAATAGCGCCATAAAACTCGATGGCGTTTTCCAGTTTTTGTACCGATACATTCAGGCGTTCGAAGAACAAGCCCCAGGTTTGACCAGAAACGCGCAGCGCCTTGAAACGCCCGGTTTCCTGGCGGGTGCTGGAAAGGCGCAGTTCAATACACTCAGAAACCAGTTGCTGCACGCGAGTACGGATTAACCCGCGCAGATGCTGGCTATAACAGAAGACTTCCACGCTATCTGGCGGTGCGGCGTCCTGATGCATTTTGCCGAGAATAGTTTTCAGGGCTTCGATCATCGATTGCTCGCCGTTGAAGTGCAGCGTACGCACTTCGTTCCACGAGTTGCGGTACAGCAGGTCAACGCTACCTACCAGGCAATTTTGATTCTCGCCAAAGCTGAAGACATCCAGCTTACGGAAATCAAAATGCACCACCTGATTGCGGAACGCCGCTGTCGGGTCATATTCCAGGTTAACGATAATCGCCAGATGGCGGATCTCACACGGGCTGTAGAGCGCCTTCGGTGTCGGTGCAGGTAAGCGCAGCGGGAAATGGTGCGACACGTCGGCGACCATCTCCTGCAACTTAGGCAAATCGACAATGCCGTTACCTTTAATATACAAACGGGTGCGCGAGGTCAGCAGGCCGTTAAACCATGCCCACGCCACCAGTTTATTCAGGTAACGGTTATATTCCAGCGGCTGATGGCTGATGATCGACTCAATATTTGGCGCGCGGTTATACAGATACCAACCTGAACGGTTAGCACGGCCCGGCGGCACATAAATAAAGGTCAGATTCGGTTCCGAGAGATCGGGTGAAATCTGCGGGTTTACCAGCGTCACTTTACCTGGTAATGCTTCAAACGCGGCATACAGCTTACGCGTCAGCACGCCGATATCCTGCGGACTGGCGGAGACGCTAAGGTTATTGCGACGCGCAAAGCGGATCAGATTACGGTAGCTCTGCATCATCGCGTCGAGCAACTCGTTGTGCGCCTCACGCACCTGATCAATCTTCCAGTTAGCGCGGTTATCGAGCATTGCCAGACGAGCTTCGTCCCAACCCCACTCGCTCACTAACTGGCTCAACACTGCGCGACGCCAGCCTACGCAGGCGCGTTCACGGCTGAGCTTTTCGCACACTTTTAAATAGAAGCAGCGACGTACTAAATCCAGACGGGTAAAATCTTCAATCGCCGTCAGGTATTCAGTAACACGCTCCAGCATCATGCAGTATGGATCGAGACCAAACGATACAATCTCGCCGTCGTGCAAACGCTGTTTGATATCTTTCGCCAGCAGACGTGGGTTCGGGTATTCCCAGGAATAGGCTTCCAGCAGCAGTGTTTTCAGTACCGCTTTGTATGGGGAATCGATACTCTTGTAGAGCTGCCAAAGGCTGGCACCAAAGTACTCTTCAGCAGAAAGCGAGCTTAAGCCACCGAGATCCAGCCATTCATTTGGCGTCAGCACGCCCTGCGCGTAAAGCGTCATCACATAGTCGTCGTAATGCTCTTCTTCGTCGCACGGCACCATATTCCACAGAATACGCTTACCGGCGAGACGCACGGCGGTACGATAAAATTCGTCAAGCAGCAGTATATGCTGGGTGGAGCCACAATCTTCGCCCCCCAGGCTGCCGCTTTCATTATGACGGAAGCGGTTTTCATCAATCAGGAAGAAGCTGACTTCCACACCCAGCGAGGCGGCCCAGCTTTCCAGCAGACTACATTTACGTTGTAGTAACTGGCGCTCTTCGCTATCGAGCCAGGATTGATGACAGACCCAGATATCCAGGTCAGAGGAACAACTTTGCCCTACGGACGAGGTGCTGCCCATGGTGTATACACCAGTAATTGGAAGCTCACCTTTCGGTGGGTCCTGTACTGACATTCCACGATACAGTTCAAGCTCGTTCAGGTAGTGGCGTTGAGTTTCATCAGGCGTGTAAAGGCAAATGCCTTTGGGAACGTTACCATCAAGGTAACCCGGCATTAGCGGATGGTGATAGTGCAACAATGTCGGCAGTAGACTGTAGACCTGTTGGAATGCAGGCCCCATAGCAGCAAGCGCGCGATCCACACGCAATTGATTTATGGCATCCAGTCTCTGTTTCAGAGTCTCAATATAGAGGTACAAGACGTATCGCCTGATTTGCTACCCGTCATGACTGTGATTCCGCCAACATCAACGGTAACACGCGGCATTCGGGATATTTCGTATGTCAAAGGTAACCGTTACCACTTTTCGCGCCTGGTTTTTTTAGTTTCACGACGAAAAAATGGTCTAAAACGTGATCAATTTAACACCTTGCTGATTGACCGTAAAGAAAGATGCGCTACATACAAGTGTAGCACCGTTTATTCTCTGTAAATTCCTTATTACGACGGCGTGAAACGCCTGTCAGGATCCACTGCCAGACCTCATTTTACGGTTTGCGCAGGCGTCTACGTTTCACCACAACACTGACATCACTCTGGCAAGGATGTTAGGATGGACCACGGATGATAATGACGGTAACAAGCATGTTAGACAATGTTTTAAGAATTGCCACACGCCAAAGCCCACTTGCACTCTGGCAGGCACACTATGTCAAAGACAAGTTGATGGCGAGCCATCCGGGCCTGGTCGTTGAACTGGTACCGATGGTGACGCGCGGCGATGTGATTCTTGATACGCCGCTGGCGAAAGTCGGCGGAAAAGGCTTATTTGTAAAAGAGCTGGAAGTCGCGCTCCTCGAAAATCGCGCCGATATCGCCGTACATTCAATGAAAGATGTGCCGGTTGAATTCCCGCAAGGTCTGGGGCTGGTCACTATTTGCGAGCGTGAAGATCCTCGCGATGCCTTTGTGTCCAATAACTATGACAGTCTGGATGCGTTACCGGCAGGCAGTATCGTCGGGACGTCCAGTTTACGTCGCCAGTGCCAACTGGCTGAACGCCGCCCGGATCTGATTATCCGCTCCCTGCGCGGCAACGTCGGCACTCGCCTGAGCAAACTGGATAACGGCGAATACGATGCCATCATTCTTGCCGTAGCCGGACTAAAACGTTTAGGTCTGGAGTCACGTATTCGCGCCGCGTTGCCACCCGAGATTTCTCTTCCGGCGGTAGGACAAGGTGCGGTGGGTATTGAATGCCGCCTTGATGATTCACGCACTCGCGAGCTGCTTGCCGCGCTGAATCACCACGAAACTGCACTGCGCGTTACCGCAGAACGCGCCATGAATACCCGTCTCGAAGGCGGATGTCAGGTGCCAATTGGTAGCTACGCCGAGCTTATTGATGGCGAAATCTGGCTGCGTGCGCTGGTCGGCGCGCCGGACGGCTCGCAGATTATTCGCGGTGAACGCCGCGGTGCGCCGCAAGATGCCGAACAAATGGGGATTTCGCTGGCAGAAGAGCTACTGAATAACGGCGCGCGCGAGATCCTCGCTGAAGTCTATAACGGAGACGCCCCGGCATGAGTATCCTGGTCACCCGCCCATCTCCCGCTGGAGAAGAGTTAGTGAGCCGTCTGCGCACACTGGGGCAGGTGGCCTGGCATTTTCCGCTGATTGAGTTTTCTCCGGGTCGACAATTACCGCAACTTGCTGATCAACTGGCAGCGCTGGGGGAGAGCGATCTGTTGTTTGCCCTCTCGCAACACGCGGTTGCTTTTGCCCAATCACAGCTGCATCAGCAAGATCGTAAATGGCCCCGACTACCTACTTATTTCGCCATTGGACGCACCACCGCACTGGCGCTACATACCGTAAGCGGACAGAAGATTCTCTACCCACAGGATCGGGAAATCAGCGAAGTCTTGCTACAATTACCTGAATTACAAAATATTGCGGGCAAACGTGCGCTGATATTACGTGGCAATGGAGGTCGTGAGCTAATTGGGGATACCCTGACGGCGCGCGGTGCTGAGGTCACTTTTTGTGAATGTTATCAACGATGCGCAATCCATTACGATGGTGCAGAAGAAGCGATGCGCTGGCAATCCCGCGAGGTGACGACGGTCGTTGTTACCAGCGGTGAAATGTTGCAGCAACTCTGGTCGCTGATCCCACAATGGTATCGTGAGCACTGGTTACTACACTGTCGACTATTGGTCGTCAGTGAGCGTTTGGCGAAACTCGCCCGGGAACTGGGCTGGCAAGACATTAAGGTCGCCGATAACGCTGACAACGATGCGCTTTTACGGGCATTACAATAACTCTCATAACAGGAAGCCATAATGACGGAACAAGAAAAAACCTCCGCCGTGGTTGAAGAGACCAGGGAGGCCGTGGACACCACGTCACAACCTGTCGCAACAGAAAAAAAGAGTAAGAACAATACCGCATTGATTCTCAGCGCGGTGGCTATCGCTATTGCTCTGGCGGCGGGCGTCGGTTTGTATGGCTGGGGTAAACAACAGGCCGTCAATCAGACCGCCACCAGCGATGCCCTGGCTAACCAACTGACGGCATTGCAAAAAGCCCAGGAGAGCCAAAAAGCCGAGCTGGAAGGCATTATTAAGCAACAAGCTGCACAGCTTAAGCAGGCGAATCGTCAGCAAGAAACGCTGGCAAAACAGTTGGATGAAGTCCAACAAAAGGTCGCCACCATTTCCGGCAGCGATGCTAAAACCTGGCTGCTGGCTCAGGCCGATTTTCTGGTGAAACTCGCCGGACGGAAGCTGTGGAGCGATCAGGACGTCACGACCGCTGCAGCGTTGCTGAAAAGTGCAGATGCCAGCCTGGCGGATATGAATGACCCGAGTCTGATTACCGTTCGTCGGGCAATTACCGATGATATCGCCAGCCTTTCTGCAGTTTCGCAGGTGGATTATGACGGCATCATCCTTAAGCTTAATCAGCTTTCAAATCAGGTAGATAACCTGCGTCTGGCCGATAATGACAGCGATGGTTCGCCGATGGATTCCGACGGTGAAGAGCTTTCCAGTTCTATCAGCGAATGGCGTATCAATCTGCAAAAAAGCTGGCAGAACTTTATGGACAACTTCATTACGATTCGCCGTCGTGATGACACCGCCGTACCGCTGTTAGCGCCAAATCAGGATATCTATCTGCGCGAAAATATTCGCTCTCGCCTGCTGGTCGCAGCACAAGCTGTACCGCGTCATCAGGAAGAGACTTATCGCCAGGCGCTGGAGAACGTCTCCACCTGGGTACGTGCTTACTACGATACTGATGATGCCACCACCAAAGCATTCCTCGACGAGGTGGACCAGTTAAGCCAGCAAAATATCTCGATGGATCTTCCGGAAACCCTGCAAAGCCAGGCGATGCTGGAAAAACTGATGCAGACTCGCGTGGGTAACCTGCTGGCACAACCGGCAGCGGAGACAACGGAAGCTAAACCTGCACCTGCACCTGCACCTGCACCTGCACCTGCACCTGCACCTGCACCTGCACCTGCACCGCAAGCTGATACTCCGGCAGCCGCGCCGCAAGGAGAATAACCATGCTAAAAGTGTTATTGCTCTTTGTGTTGCTGATTGCGGGGATCGTGGTTGGCCCGATGATTGCCGGTCATCAGGGTTATGTGCTGATCCAGACCGACAACTACAATATCGAA
This sequence comes from Escherichia sp. WS1152, assembly GCF_046487665.1. Taxonomy (NCBI): domain Bacteria; kingdom Pseudomonadati; phylum Pseudomonadota; class Gammaproteobacteria; order Enterobacterales; family Enterobacteriaceae; genus Escherichia; species Escherichia sp. WS1152. Next base: position 52,480 of record NZ_JBJQJA010000015.1, read on the forward strand.
ACCAGCGTCACGGGCCTGGCGATCATATTGATTCTGGCGATGGTAGTGCTGTTTGCCATTGAGTGGCTACTGCGGCGGATCTTCCGCACTGGCGCACACACCCGTGGGTGGTTTGTCGGGCGTAAGCGTCGCCGTGCACGTAAGCAGACCGAACAGGCGCTGCTGAAACTGGCGGAAGGCGATTATCAGCAAGTTGAAAAGCTGATGGCGAAAAATGCCGATCACGCTGAACAACCGGTGGTGAACTATCTACTGGCTGCCGAAGCCGCGCAACAACGTGGTGATGAAGCGCGCGCCAACCAACATCTGGAACGCGCAGCGGAGCTGGCCGGCAATGACACCATTCCGGTAGAAATCACCCGTGTACGTCTGCAACTGGCCCGTAATGAAAACCATGCTGCACGCCACGGCGTGGATAAGCTGCTGGAAGTTACGCCACGCCATCCGGAAGTATTACGTCTGGCGGAACAGGCGTATATCCGCACAGGTGCATGGAGTTCGCTGCTGGATATTATCCCATCAATGGCGAAAGCCCATGTTGGTGATGAAGAACATCGTGCAATGCTGGAACAACAGGCATGGATTGGCCTGATGGATCAGGCGCGTGCCGATAACGGTAGCGAAGGTTTGCGTAACTGGTGGAAAAACCAAAGCCGGAAAACGCGTCATCAGGTAGCGTTGCAGGTGGCAATGGCGGAACATCTTATTGAATGTGACGATCATGATACTGCCCAGCAAATTATCATCGACGGCCTGAAACGCCAGTATGACGATCGCCTACTGCTGCCGATCCCGCGTCTGAAAACCAATAACCCTGAACAGCTTGAAAAAGTGCTGCGCCAGCAAATCAAAAACGTCGGCGATCGCCCGCTGTTGTGGAGCACACTGGGTCAGTCACTGATGAAGCACGGCGAATGGCAGGAAGCATCGCTCGCCTTCCGCGCAGCGCTGAAACAACGTCCGGACGCCTACGATTACGCATGGCTTGCCGACGCGCTGGACAGACTGCACAAACCAGAAGAAGCTGCAGCGATGCGTCGCGACGGTTTGATGTTAACGTTGCAGAACAACCCACCACAGTAGTTCCTTCTCACCCGGAGGCAAGCACCTCCGGGGCCTTCCTGACACATAAAAAAACGCCTGCTCTTACTACGGAGCAGGCGTTAAAACAGGTCTGTATGACAACAAGTGGGTGCTTCACTCAACGTTGTGTCCATGGTGTCTGATGAGGCATAAGCGACATCTGTCAGTGGACGATAAGCACCGTAAACGGCTCTGCGTCATTCCGGAGTTTATGAGGCACTAAGGCGAACATAAGAGATGGAATGAGCATCTACTCGTTTATTATGCCACAGAGAATCGGGAAATAACATCCCTTAACACTTGTTATGAGATAATTCTGTAATCCTCTTTGCTTCCTGAGTAATAACTTCCTGAGTGAATATTTAACCTGAGCTTGATCCTACACATACTTATTATGAATGATAAAATTCATTCAATTAATAACACATATATTAATTGCCGTTAAAACTAAAAACAGCATCAATAATCAACGCGATATAATAAACCTGCCTTACATATCAACTGTGACAGAGGTAGCATTGAAAATGCTCTCCTGATTTTCTAATTCATTTTCTGGATAAATAAATAATTTATTTTTATCACTATTATTTATGTAATCATCCTGTCAGGGAGAGGGATCTCAATTATCAATGCTTAATTACGTCATCATTTTGTTGACATGAAACCGGAGCATTTTGCATGGAATTTTCGTTTTCACCCAAACTTCTTGTTGTTGCTGTCGCCGCCGCTCTTCCTCTCATGGCCAGCGCAGCAGATACCCCGTCAACTGCCACCGCACGCAAAGGCTTTGCCGGATACGATCACCCAAACCAGTATCTGGTTAAACCGGCGACCACTATTGCCGACAACATGATGCCAGTAATGCAGCATCCGTCGCAGGATAAAGAAACCCAGCAGAAGCTGGCAGAACTTGAGAAAAAAACCGGTAAGAAACCGAATGTGGTTGTTTTCTTGCTGGACGATGTGGGCTGGATGGACGTCGGTTTTAACGGTGGCGGCGTGGCGGTAGGTAACCCTACACCAGATATCGACGCCGTTGCCAGCCAGGGGCTGATTTTAACTTCGGCGTATTCTCAACCAAGCTCTTCCCCAACCCGCGCCACTATTCTCACCGGACAATACTCCATCCACCACGGCATTCTGATGCCGCCAATGTATGGGCAACCGGGCGGGCTGCAAGGGTTAACCACGCTGCCGCAACTGCTGCACGATCAGGGCTACGTCACCCAGGCCATCGGGAAATGGCATATGGGGGAAAACAAAGAGTCGCAGCCGCAGAACGTTGGCTTTGATGATTTCCGTGGCTTTAACTCGGTGTCTGATATGTACACCGAATGGCGCGATGTTCACGTAAACCCGGAAGTGGCCCTGAGTCCGGACCGTTCTGAATACATCAAGCAATTACCATTTAGCAAAGATGACGTTCATGCGGTGCGCGGCGGCGAACAACAGGCCATTGCCGACATTACGCCGAAATATATGGAAGATCTGGATCAACGCTGGATGGAATATGGCGTTAAGTTCCTCGACAAGATGGCGAAGAGTGATAAGCCTTTCTTCCTCTATTATGGCACTCGCGGCTGTCACTTCGATAACTACCCGAACGCCAAATATGCGGGTAGCTCTCCGGCACGCACCTCGTATGGCGACTGCATGGTGGAAATGAACGATGTGTTCGCTAATCTGTATAAAGCACTGGAGAAAAACGGTCAGCTTGATAACACGCTGATTGTCTTTACCTCCGATAACGGACCGGAAGCCGAAGTACCGCCGCACGGACGCACACCGTTCCGTGGTGCGAAAGGATCTACCTGGGAAGGCGGCGTTCGCGTTCCGACTTTCGTGTACTGGAAAGGGATGATCCAACCGCGTAAATCTGACGGTATTGTCGATCTGGCAGATCTCTTCCCTACCGCGCTGGATCTGGCAGGGCATCCTGGCGCGAAAGTGGCGAATTTAGTGCCGAAAACCACCTTTATCGATGGTGTGGACCAGACATCTTTCTTCCTGGGAACAAATGGTCAGTCTAACCGTAAGGCCGAGCACTACTTCCTCAACGGTAAACTCGCTGCTGTGCGTATGGATGAATTCAAGTATCACGTCCTGATTCAGCAACCTTACGCTTATACCCAGAGCGGATATCAGGGTGGATTCACCGGCACAGTAATGCAAACGGCGGGATCGTCGGTGTTTAACCTGTACACCGATCCGCAGGAAAGCGACTCCATTGGCGTGCGCCATATTCCGATGGGTGTACCGCTACAGACCGAAATGCACGCGTATATGGAGATCCTGAAAAAATATCCACCACGCGCGCAGATTAAATCTGATTAAGCCGGCGCTATCGCTGAGATCTGCCTTTGCCGGATGCGATGCTGACGCATCTTATCCAGCCTACAGAACGCTGCAATTTATTGAATTTGCACGATCATGTAGGCCGGATAAGGCGTTTACGCCGCATCCGGCAATCAACCGCAGGTGGCCACAAAATGGCCGCTTTTTTACTTACTCACCACCAGCAAATGCGCATGCATAATGTCGCTGGCCGGACGACCGTGCGCCAGCAAATCAGCCATAGCTTTAAGATATGGCGGTAGATGGCGGAAATAACGCTGATATCCGGCACACAAATAATTCAGCCCCGGTTTACCGCTAGCATCGAGCATGAAGCGGTGTTTCGGGCAGCCTCCCCAGCACGCTTTTAACACGTTACAACTGCGACACTGCGCCGGTAACTGCTTAAATTTATCTTCACCAAACACCTGCTGTTGTGGGGAATCGATCATTTCTGCAATTGTTTGCTGGTGCATATTCCCCAGTCGATATTGCGGATAAACATAGTGATCGCAGGCGTAAACGTCGCCGTTGTGCTCAACAATCACCGAGCGCCCACAGGTTGGCTGATGATGGCAAACCGCACCCGGCGCACCGACAAAATTGGCAAACGCCCATTCGATATTCATCACGAAAATCTTGCCGACGTCGCGTTTAATCCAGTGGTCGAATATCGCCACCAGAAATTCACCGAACTCCTCGGGGCGCACCGACCATTCCGTTAGCTCACCCTGAATATCACCAGGCGCATGCAATTTCAGTCCTTCGCGGGCAGCCGTTTCATCAGCCAGGCGCTCGACCACCGGAATAAACTGGATGAATTCCACTCCCGCATCGCACAAAAAATCATATACCTGCAACGGTTGCTGCGCGCTGGTGCGATTAACGCAGACCAGCACGTTATAGTCGACATGATGTTTTTGCAGCAGCGTCAGGGCACGCATCACCAGCTTATGCGTTGGTCTGCCGCCTTTGGTCACGCGATATTGATTGTGGATCTCAGCCGGACCATCCAGCGATAACCCAACAAGAAAATGATTTTCTGCCAGAAATGCACACCATTCGTCATCGAGCAGCACGCCGTTAGTCTGGAAGCTGTTACTTATCTTCCTGCCAGCACCATATTTCGCCTGTAGCGCTACGGCACGGCGGTAAAACTCCAGCCCGAGTAACGTTGGTTCGCCGCCCTGCCAGGTAAAAGCCACTTCGTTTTGCGGTTCGCTGGCAGCGATATAGTGACGGACATACGCTTCCAGCGTGTCATCGTCCATATGCGTGACTGGCTTTTCGCGGTAAAGGGATTGTTTTTCGAGATAAAAACAGTAGTCACAGTTCAGATTACAATCGGAACCGCTCGGTTTCGCCATCACATGAAAAGCACGCGTTGGAACCTGTTGCAGCATGGTCGCTCCTTGCCTGAAGTCATCCTTCAATACGTTAAGGGCGAAATCATACCGTGGGGCAATGAGTTATTACGGGCGTTTATTGCGAAGGGAGGGTGACGAAATGCACAGAAAACAAAAAACCCCGCCGAAGCGGGGTTCAAAATTGGTCGGCGAGAGAGGATTCGAACCTCCGACCCACTGGTCCCAAACCAGTTGCGCTACCAAGCTGCGCTACTCGCCGAAATACTGCTTTTTGAATTTTTAGTTCAATTCTTTAAAGTCGTGGTGCGAGGGGGGGGACTTGAACCCCCACGTCCGTAAGGACACTAACACCTGAAGCTAGCGCGTCTACCAATTCCGCCACCTTCGCATTGTCACAACTTCTAATAATGGGGTGGCTAATGGGATTCGAACCCACGACAACTGGAATCACAATCCAGGGCTCTACCAACTGAGCTATAGCCACCACTACAAATCTTGTTACGCGGTATTACTACCACCGCAGCTCAAGCGCCGGGACTAAATGGCGCGCCCGACAGGATTCGAACCTGAGACCTCTGCCTCCGGAGGGCAGCGCTCTATCCAGCTGAGCTACGGGCGCTTAGCGCCGTTGCGGGGGTGGATAATACGGACTTCCCACCCCTCTGTCTAGTCCCTTTTTAAATAAATTGCGCATTTGGTTACGGTTTGTGCGTTTTGCTGCTTATTCCTCCAGTTTATGCGCTTTCCCGTGGCGATTAAGGCCAAAAACTTTATAAATCGCCGTCACCGCCAGCATAAAGATGATGCCAACAAACAGCGACATACGCGTATCTTCATTAAAGTACATGCCGATCAAAACGCAAATCAGGAATGCCATTGTTACGTAGTTGGCCCACGGGAACAGGATTGAGCGGAACGGATGGCTGGCAATCGCCGCTTTATGTGCACGCCGAAAACGCAGCTGGCTTATCAATATCACAAACCATGGCACCATCCCCGGAAGCACGCTGGCACTGTAGACGTAGACAAACACACGCTGCGGATTGGGAATGATGTAGTTCAGGCATGAGCCAATTAGCAGAATAGCAATAGATACTGCCACACCCGCAACTGGTACGCCGTGACGGGAAACTTTCGCCATCGCCGCCGGTAACTGACGGTTTTTCGCCAGTGCGTAGAGCATACGTCCGCAACTGTACATGCCGCTGTTACAGCCAGAGAGCGCAGCCGTCAGCACCACAAAGTTGATAATGCCCGCCGCTGCGGTAATACCGATTTTGGCAAAAGTCAGTACGAACGGGCTGCCGTTGCTGCCAATTTCATTCCACGGGAAGATGGTGACGATAACGAAAATCGCGCCTACGTAGAAAATCAGGATCCGCCACAGCACTTTGCCTACGGCACTGCGCAGCGTCACCTGCGGATTCTTCGCTTCACCGGCAGTAATGCCAATCAGCTCCACGCCCTGGTAGGACGCCACCACAATACACAGCGCGGTCAGGAACCCTTTCCAGCCACCCGCAAAGAAACCGCCATGCTCTGTGAGATTGCTAAAACCAATCGACTGCCCGCCATTGCCAAAGCCAAAGAAAATCACGCCCAGGCCAATGACAATCATCACGATAATCGTGGTGACTTTGATCATCGCGAACCAGAACTCGATTTCGCCGTACAACCGCACCGCCGCCAGATTCGCCAACGCCACCAGCGCCACTGCGATCAATGCGGGTATCCACTGCGCCATCTCCGGGAACCAGAACTGGACATAAACGCCAATGGCGGTGATTTCTGAGATCCCCACGGCCATCCACATAAACCAGTAAGACCAGGCGGTGAGATAACCAAAGAACGGGCTCATATAACGATGCGCATAAACGGCGAACGAACCGGTAACCGGTTCGAGGAACAACATTTCGCCCATTGAACGCATGATGAAAAAGACGAATAGCCCGGCGATGATATAGGCCAACAATACGGATGGCCCGGCCCATTTCAAGGTACTGGCGGCCCCCATAAACAGGCCGACGCCAATGGTGCCCCCCAGGGCGATGAGTTCGATATGTCGAGCTTCCAGCCCACGCTGTAGCTCTGGTTTGTTATCTGCCATAAATCCTCGTGTTGTGTTTGCATGCTTTCCGGTGTTACCGGTTATCGTTATGGGTACATCGAGTGTTGCGAATGTTTTCGTAATTCAGGAGAAATGGCAAATAAAGCATTAAAAATTTGAATGCTTTGTGTAATAAAAAAGCAGACAGGCGACGGAGTGACCACTCCGTCGCTTTACAAAGAGAGGAAAATCAGAGGTTGCCGGTGTAGTGCCAGCGTAAATAACGCAGCAAACGAAGCTGACGCTTAATGCGGCTCGGCTGCGAAAGCAGGCGGTAGAGCCACTCCAGTCCCAGCGTTTGCCAGATTTTCGGTGCGCGTTTTACGTGACCGGTGAAAACATCGTAAGTCCCGCCAACGCCCATATACAGCGCATCTGGATGCACCAGACGGCAGTCGCGCATGAAGATCTCCTGCTTTGGCGATCCCATCGCAACGGTGACGATTTGCGCTCCGCTGGCATGAATGCGTTCAAACAGCGCCTGACGCTGCTCGGGTTTAAAATAACCATCCTGACTGCCAACGATATTCACATTCCATTGGTTGCGCAGTTTAGCTTCAGTTTGCGCCAGCACTTCAGGTTTACCGCCCACAAGAAATACCGGCGTCCCTTCTTTGCCTGCGCGCGCCATCAGCTCTTCCCAGAGATCGGCACCGGCAACGCGGGAAACCTGCGCCTGCGGGTACTTTTTACGTACTGAACGTACAACGCTGATGCCATCCGCATATTTAAATTCGGCAGCGTTAATTAACTCCCTGACCTCGGCGTTATCTTCAATAGTCAGCATTTTTTCAGCATTAATGGCAACCAGCGTTCCCTGCTTAAGCTGCCCGTCAGCAAACAGATAATCGAGGGCGTGCTGCATATCACGCCAACCAATCAACTGTAAGCCACGCAGCGTATAGGTTGGTGCCGTGGTGTTGTTATTCATTGTTATCCTTCAACCTGCGTCCGGAGCGATGATTTTGTACGTTTATGAATGAGTCCGGCGCTTTCAAAAAGCCAGTACAACAGTTTTGCGATCATCAGACATGCGCCGAAGACCACGATAAAAAAGACTACGCGTGAGACAAACGAATCCAGCCCTTCACGTGCCAGCACGATCATATTGAAGATCGCCCCAAAGCAGAAACTGTGCAATATCGCAGCCTTATAGCGATTAGTCTCGCGGTTGCCCAGCTCATACAGCCAGTCGAACCATTTGATGATCAGTCCAACCACAATCGCCCCGAGTGGGATGAACAACGCGCCGCCCATCACCACCAGTGAGCCTATAAGCGTAGGCGAGATCGCCAGTCCGGAGTGGTTATTCAGCACTTCCCAGGTAAAGTAGTTGGCTGAGTTCAGCACCATACTCGGGCGACCCGGCCACAGCCAGGAAGGGATAAAGACATAGAAATCGCGGACAATTGGAGCCAGGCCCTGGAAGTCGATGTTGTCGTAGTTCTGCAACAGCAACGCCAGATTCTCCCATGGCGAGAAGGTGTCGCGAGTGAGATAGAGAAACGTATAGAACGCTTCATCACCGCTCACATTCATTCCATAGCGTTTTAGCGCCAGCCAGAACATGCCCACAATCCCCAGCACGCCCGCCGCCGCCAGCATCCACAACGAAATCCAGCCGCGAATAATGCCAATAAACAGGAAGATAGCGAATGCGATGATGATATTGGCGCGAGTGCCGCCGACAATCATATAAGTCAGCAAGCCAAAGGCGACCGTGCTGACGAGGAAAAACAGCCACGCTTTGCTATCCTGGCGCAGAAAGTAGACCACCAGCATCGCCGGGATGAAAAAGTAAAAGAAGCGTTTTAACGCCACGCCGGAGACTTCACTGGAGAAGATCTGACTGTAGGAGTTAAGCCGGAACAGCAAAAAGCCGTTGTGCATGAAGAAGATGCCGACGCTTACCAGCGCGATGCCCATCAGGATCACCCACGTAAGATTGGTCTCCACGCGGTTCATGGTAAACAGCGGACGGCGCGGTACATCAGCAACGCGTTTGCGTAGGCGGGTTTTGTAGGTGACATAGTAAACCGCGTAGAAGCAGCCCGCAGAAAGCAACGCCTGCAACAAGATTTCTGGCGGCGCGACACCAACATCAAAGCGAAATACCAGCACGCTGGTCAGCGGGAAGCCGAAGAAAAAGGTGAGCAAAAACAGCAATGAAAAGAAGACATTGAAGTTAAAGCGCACACGGCGAAACTCAAACCAGGTCAGCGTGGCAATAAACAGCGTGCAGAGCAGCCAGACCACAAACAGGCCACTGAATTGCAGCAGACTCATGCGCCCTCCCCGGCGGCAATCGCCAACGCCCGCTGCCAGCCTTGTAGATAGTTAGGGCTAAAGAAGGCAATGGTGTTTTTATCCACCGACGCCAACTGGCGCTGCGCTTCACGCACAATATCCTCGTTGAGATCGTCGGTAGTAAACAGCACTGGCAAATGCTGTTCCGTCATATCCTGCCAGAACGGATTTTCCCGGTTAAGCACACAAGGAATGCCCGCCTGAATCAGTAAGCACAGCGTACCAATGCCCTGCTGGCGAGCAAAAATAAAGTAACCAAGATCGCACTGACGAAGTAGCGCCAGATAGGCGTCAAATTCCAGTTTTTCGCTCAAAATTTGCAGATTTTCTTCGCTGAATAACTCCAGCCCCGCCTGACGAACTTCCTCAATGTACGCTTCGTTATTAGGCGGATATCCCATCGGCACCACCACTTTTACCGTATCGCCAAATTGCTGATGAACGGCGCACAAGGCAGCAATATGGTCATTGCTGCGGTCACCGGAGTTCCCCACCAGAATGGTCATTTTCCCTTCACGTTGCCGATCGTTCGCCATCGTATTGAGAGAAGGGTCCATCCGCGTCGGGAAGTACAGCAGTTCGCCCCGCACCTTTGGATGCGTTTTGGCAAAAAAGCTCAAATCGCCGCGGGTGGCAAATACACAGCCGACTCGCTTTTGCGCCAGGCGACGTAGTGGGTAAAAAAGCTTATATCTCAAGCCACTGGAAAGCTCATACAGGTCTGCCCCCCAGATATGCCAGAAAAACTGGCTGGGCTTAATGCCACCACTCAGCAGAGCCAGCCACAGTGTGGGATTGAACTGACCGTGGAAGAAAAAACGCTGCTGACGGTTAGCTTTTGCTTTCGCGATGACCGCTTCCGCCAGCGATTTTTTCCCAGGGAAAAATTGCACAGAAAGCGCCGGACAGCTATCACTTAAGCCGTCGTCCTTGCCAACAACCATAAACTCGCGCGCGTGCTCGCTCGTCGCAGCCAGCGCGTCATTGAAAAACCGCAAAACGGTTCGGTTATGGTGAGGGATATCCGATCCCAGTACGTGAATCAGTACAGTCATGCCCGCCTACGCCAGAGTAAAAACACGCCACAACAAAGAGAAAAATAGACGATATAAGTTGCCATATATGCCTGCGCCGCGCCCAGTGCACCATGCGCAGGGATTAGCCAGTGGGCAAATACCATCAATAAAGTGAACTGGCTGACTTCCGCCAGAATATAAAACCGCAGTGACGCTTTGGCGATCACCAGATAACCAAAGACATAAGCGCCCACTTTTAACACATCACCCACTAACTGCCAGGCAAAGAGATCGCGCATAGCGGTAAATTTATTCGACAACAGCAGCCAGATAGCAAAATCACGCAGCAGCCAGACGGTAAAACTCGCCGCCGCCACTGCCGGTAAGACGAATTTCAGCGATTTAACCACTTCCCGGGTGATATCGCGCTTTTCCGTTAGCCGCGACAACGTGGGCAGCAAATATACGCTGAACGATGCCGTAATAAATTGCAGGTAGGCATCGGAAATACTGCTCACCCCTTGCCAGATCCCCACTTCATCCCAGCTATACTGCGCCGCGAGCAGTTTACGCATCATGATGTAAGCAACAGGCAAGGTCACCGACGTAATCAACGCCATGAGCGTAAATTTGCTCAACTGCCCTGCCAGACCGTTATCCCAGCTGGGTTTCAGATAGCTTAACGGGATGACACCACGTTTGATCAACATGATGGCGGCAGGAATCACCACCAGCGCGGGAATCAGCGCCAGACCCAGCAACGCCCCTTCATAACCGCCCAAACGGTAACTGACGTAGTACGCGAGAACGCCAATCAAGCTGCCGACAATCAGCGATAACGCATTACCTGCGGCATCGCGAAAGCCTTTCATCAGCGCCAGTAACAGGTTGCCCCAGGCGATCCCCATTTGCACCAGCGCCACTAAACGCACCAGCCCCTGATAGTCGGTATTACCAAACAATCCCTGGCTGATTGGCGCAGCTGCCAGCACAAAAACCAGCGCCATCAGCGTAGAGAAACCAAGTACCATCGCTGATGAAGTGCCGACCACGCGGCGCAGCTGTTGCGGATTATCATGGTACTGGGCAACGTATTTGGTTACACCGTTAAAGATGCCAGCCCCGGCAAGCACGCCGAGCACGGTAATCAACTGGCGGAAATTTGCCGCCAGCCCAAGCCCCGCCGGACCAAATGACACCGCCAGCAACTTACCGACCAGTAACCCGGCACCAATCTTGACCAGTGTACTGGCCGCCGTCCACAAGGACGCTTTTGCCAACGACATATCAGGAGAAGTAGTTCAACAAAGTCGCAATTACCGTACGCTGATTGACGGGCGACAGGTTGTAGAACAGCGGCAGGCGCAGCAGGCGCTCGCTCTCTTTGGTGGTGTAGCGATCTTCACCGTGGAACTCACCAAAGCGTTCCCCCGCAGGGCAACCGTGCAGCGGAATGTAATGGAACACCGCCATGATTTCCGCTTCTTTCAGAAAGTTAATCAACGCGCTCCGGTCATCAATATCCCGCAGTTTAATGTAGAACATATGCGCGTTCTGCACGCAGCCATCGGGAATCGACGGCAGCTCGATACGCCCGGCTTTCGCCAGAGGCGCTAACGCATCGTAGTAGTTTTGCCACAGCGCCAGACGTTGCTGGTTGATACGATCCGCTGCTTCCAGTTGCGCCCACAGGTACGCAGCTTGCAGATCGGACATCAAATAGCTGGAGCCAATATCGCGCCAGGTATATTTATCGACCTGACCACGGAAGAACTGGCTGCGGTTAGTGCCCTTTTCACGGATGATCTCGGCTCGTTCGATTAACGCTTTATCGTTAATCAGCGTCGCGCCGCCTTCACCACCCGCCGTATAGTTTTTGGTTTCATGGAAGCTAAAGCAGCCAATATGACCAATGGTTCCCAGTGCACGCCCTTTGTAAGTGGATATCACGCCCTGAGCGGCATCTTCTACCACAAACAGATTATGCTTTTTCGCCAACGCCATAATGGTGTCCATTTCGCAGGCCACACCCGCGTAATGGACCGGCACGATAACGCGCGTTTTGTCGGTGATCGCCGCTTCAATCAGCGTTTCGTCGATGTTCATGGTGTCCGGGCGAACATCCACAAAAACGATTTTTGCGCCACGCAGCACAAAGGCATTGGCGGTGGAGACAAAGGTGTAGCTCGGCATGATCACTTCATCGCCAGGCTGGATATCGAGCAGCAGCGCCGCCATCTCCAGCGAAGCGGTGCAGGACGGCGTCAGTAACACTTTGGCGCTGCCAAAACGTTGCTCCAGCCACTGCTGGCAGCGACGGGTAAAACCGCCATCGCCACACAGTTTGCCGCTACCCATTGCCGACTGCATATAGTCGAGTTCGGTTCCCACCACCGGCGGTGCGTTAAATGGAATCATGTGATCACCTGTATAACCAGTACGCGGTGCTTTCTACATTCGCACCACTTTGTATGTATCGTTTAAGCGCGGCGGTGTTGCCCATTTGGGTCGCCACCCGCAAAGTTGTTTTACCGCGAGCATACGCCCAGTTTAGCGCCGTTTGCATCAGCTCAGCACCTACACCGCGTCCAGCCAGCAGGCCAATTCGCGCATCTGTCGCATTGAGTTCCCGTAAAGAGACATAACCGCGAATACCGCCGGACGCCGCACGTAAAATCAGACATTGATGATCAAAGGTGCCGCGCACGGCATTTTCAATCCACTGTGCATAAAAGCGTCTGCTGGCGTCAGGCGCATACCACGGCGCACGAAAACGGCTTTGCGCAAATGCGGCGCTGGCTAACTGACGTAATGCGGGAATATCGGTCTCTTGTGCCACTACAGCACCACTATCACTGACATTGTTCACGGGTAGTGCCAAATCAACTTCACCTTCTACCAGGGAGAATCCCAGCTGTTGCAGGGCATCCAGTTCACCCGTATTTGATGCCGCAATTTTGGCCTGCACCCGTGACCACGGCGCTAACACGTCTGGCGTCAGGAGCGGTGCTTCAGACGTAATGCGCACGATGGCGCTGTTAACACCAAAGAAGGCGTTTTCCCAGGTTAGTGGCTCAATACTGGCGCGGACGGGCACGAAGTAACTCCAGCAGATATTGGCCGTAGCCAGTTTTCGCTAATGAACTGGCAGCACGCTTCACACCCTCGTCATCGAGCCAGCCGTTACGCCAGGCGATCTCTTCCAGGCAGGCAATCTTAAAGCCCTGGCGTTTTTCTACTGTCTGCACAAAGGTACTGGCTTCAATCAGGCTGTCGTGAGTGCCAGTGTCCAGCCAGGCAAATCCGCGCCCGAGCAGTTCAACGGTCAGGTTGCCCGCCTCGAGGTACATCTGGTTGATGGAGGTAATCTCCAGTTCACCACGCTCCGACGGCTTCACCTGCTTTGCGTACTCCACGACTTTACTGTCGTAGAAATAAAGCCCGGTCACCGCCCAGTTTGACTTCGGCTGTTTTGGCTTTTCTTCCAGCGAGATAGCGCGGAAATTGTCGTCAAACTCCACCACGCCAAAGCGTTCCGGGTCCATCACCTGATAGCCAAATACCGTCGCCCCTTCCGTGCGCGCCGCAACATGACGCAGCTTCGGACTGAAGCCCTGACCGAAGAAGATGTTATCGCCCAGCACCAGACAAGAAGGTTCACCGTTGAGGAAGGTTTCACCGATGATAAAGGCCTGCGCCAGACCGTCCGGGCTGGGCTGTTCGGCGTATTCCAGCTGGATACCGAACTCACTACCATCGCCCAGCAGGCGCTGGAAATAACCTTTATCTTCCGGCGTAGTGATGATGAGAATTTCGCGGATACCGGCCAACATCAGCACCGACAGCGGATAGTAAATCATTGGCTTATCGTAAATCGGCAACAGTTGCTTCGATACGCCGCGCGTAATCGGATGCAATCGGGTGCCGGAACCGCCCGCCAGGATAATACCTTTCATGTTTGCCTCCGCTGAAAATTAGCCTTTCAGACCTAAACGCTCGCCCTGATAGCTGCCGTCCTGCACCTGCTTCCACCAGCTTTCATTAGCCAGATACCACTGCACCGTTTTACGCATTCCACTTTCAAAGGTTTCCTGTGGCAGCCAACCAAGTTCACGGGCAATTTTCGAAGCATCAATGGCATAACGCAGATCATGCCCCGGACGGTCAGCGACAAAGGTGATCAAGTCACGATAGTGCGCCACGCCGTGCGGCTTGTTCGGAGCCAGTTCTTCCAGCAGCTCGCAAATGGTTTCCACAACATCGAGATTCTTACGCTCGTTGTGACCACCAATATTATAGGTTTCACCGACTTTCCCGGTGGTCGCCACGCAATACAGCGCGCGGGCGTGATCTTCCACATACAGCCAGTCACGGATTTGCTGCCCGTTGCCATATACCGGCAGCGGTTTACCCGCCAGCGCGTTGAGGATCATCAGCGGGATCAGTTTTTCCGGAAAGTGGTAAGGACCGTAGTTATTCGAGCAGTTGGTGATCAGCGTCGGCAGACCGTAGGTCCGCAGCCAGGCGCGCACCAGATGGTCGCTACTGGCTTTTGACGCGGAATAAGGGCTGCTCGGCGCATACGGCGTGGTTTCGGTGAAGAAATCATCCGTCGAGTGCAGGTCACCATATACTTCGTCGGTGGAGATATGATGAAAACGGAACGCTGATTTTTTATCTTCCGTCAGCGTATTCCAGTAAGCCCGCGCCGCTTCAAGCAATGTATAAGTCCCGACAATGTTGGTTTCAATAAACGCTGCCGGGCCGTCAATAGAACGGTCAACATGGCTTTCGGCTGCCAGATGCATGACACAGTCTGGCTGATGCTCAGTGAATACGCGTGCCAGTTCTGCCCGATCGCAGATATCAACTTTCTCAAAGGCAAAGCGCTCGCTTTGCGCGACCGGTGCCAGCGACATCAGGTTTCCGGCGTAGGTCAGCTTATCGACCACTACCACCGCGTCGCTCGTTTCGTTGATGATATAACGCACCAGCGCCGAGCCAATAAACCCGGCACCACCTGTTATCAGAATTTTTCTCATCAACGCCAGACTCCTTTGGCATCGACGACATACTGCTGATGGACATTGTCGCCATTGATAACTTTGAACTGACTATGATCGACCAGCATCACCAGCACGTCTGCCGTTGCCAGCGCCTCGTCAAGCTGCGCCAGAGTACAAAGCCCGGTCAGTTTTTTCGGCAACTGGTGGATGTTAGGCTCAACAACCAGAGTTTCGCCGCTATGCCACTGGGCGATCAGTTCAGCGATTTCCATCGCCGGGCTTTCGCGCAGGTCATCAATATTCGGTTTAAACGCCAGACCAAAGCAGGCGATTTTCAGTTCACTGGCGCGTTTATCGGTAGCAGCAAGGCAGTCGGCAACCGCCGCTTTCACCTGATCGATAACCCAGAACGGTTTGTGATCGTTAACTTCGCGCGCGGTACGGATAAGCCGCGCCTGCTGGGGGTTCTGTGCCACGATAAACCACGGATCAACAGCAATGCAGTGACCGCCCACGCCAGGGCCAGGCTGAAGAATATTAACGCGAGGGTGACGATTCGCCAGGCGAATCAGTTCCCAGACGTTAATCCCCTGATCGGCACAAATCAGCGACAATTCATTAGCAAAAGCGATATTCACATCGCGGAAGCTGTTTTCGGTGAGCTTACACATTTCCGCCGTCCGCGAGTTAGTGACGACACACTCACCTTCGAGGAAAATTTTGTACAGTTCGCTGGCGCGGGTCGAACAAACCGGCGTCATACCACCAATCACGCGATCGTTTTTAATCAGCTCGACCATAACCTGGCCCGGTAACACGCGTTCCGGGCAGTAAGCAATGTTGACGTCCGCCTGCTCGCCCACCTGCTGTGGGAAAGTGAGATCCGGACGCATCTCTGCTAACCATTCTGCCATCTTCTCGGTTGACCCCACCGGCGAGGTGGATTCAAGGATCACCAGCGCGCCTTTTTTCAGCACTGGCGCAATGGAGCGAGCAGCCGATTCAACGTAGGTCATATCTGGCTCATGATCGCCTTTAAACGGCGTGGGTACAGCAATCAGCCAGGCATCCGCTTCAACTGGCGTCGTGCTCGCTCGTAAAAAACCGCCTTCTACGGCAGTTTTTACTACGCTCGCCAAATCAGGCTCGACGATATGGATTTCGCCACGATTGATGGTATCAACCGCGTGTTGGTTGATATCGACACCAATCACCTGTTTTTGCCGTGAGGCAAACGCTGCTGCTGTAGGCAGCCCGATGTAACCCAGTCCGATAACAGAAATGGTCGCAAAACTCATAGTGATATCCGATTATTTTTTAACGCTTCCAGAATGCGAGAGCATGCCTGACCATCACCATACGGGTTATGGGCGCGGCTCATAGTTTGATATTCGTTTTCGTCTTTTAAAAGACGCGTCACTTCCTCGACAATTCGCTGCTTATCCGTGCCTACCAGACGCACCGTACCCGCCGTCACCGCTTCCGGACGCTCAGTGGTATCGCGCATCACCAGCACCGGTTTCCCCAGCGAAGGCGCTTCTTCCTGAATGCCGCCTGAGTCGGTCAAAATCAGCCAGGCGTGGTTCATCAGCCAGACAAACGGTAAATACTCCTGGGGATTGATCAGAATGACATTTTTCACATGCCCCAGAATGCGATTGACCGGCTCTCTGACGTTCGGGTTGAGATGCACCGGATAGACAATCTGGATGTCCTGGTGCGTGGTGGCGATGTCTGCCAGCGCGTGGCAGATTTCTTCAAAGCCACGACCGAAACTTTCACGCCTGTGACCGGTCACCAGAATCATCTTTTTATCGGGGTCGATAAACGGGTAATTTGCCGCCAGTTCTGAACGCAGCGTGTCGCTGCTCATCACCTGATCACGCACCCATAACAGTGCATCAATGACTGTATTACCAGTAATGAAGATTCGGCTATCCGCAACGTTTTCACGCAGCAAGTTTTGCCGGGAAGTTTCGGTTGGAGAGAAGTGATACATCGCCAGATGCCCGGTCAATGTACGGTTAGCCTCTTCCGGCCACGGCGAATAGAGATCGCCCGTGCGTAAACCAGCCTCAACGTGACCAACAGGAATACGCTGATAAAACGCCGCCAGGCTGGTTGCCAGCGTCGTTGTTGTGTCGCCGTGAACCAGCACGACGTCTGGTTTGAACTCGGCAAGAATAGGTTTTAGCCCTTCCAGAATCCGACAGGTTATCTCTGTCAGGCCCTGTCCTGGCTGCATTATGTTGAGATCGTAGTCAGGTACAATGGAAAAGAGTTTCAGCACCTGATCGAGCATCTCCCGATGCTGCGCAGTGACGCAAACTTTAGCCTCAAAAAAAGGATCTTTTGCCAACGCATGCACCAACGGAGCCATCTTGATGGCTTCCGGGCGCGTACCAAATACAGTCAGTACTTTCACATCGATTCTCTTCGAATAAGCGGCGAGCGCCTTTGCGCTCGCAGCAGCAGTGTTGCTATTTCGAGCAACGGCGGGTTAATGCGACACCAGCCCCGATCAGCCCCCCGACAATGCCCCACATAATCATCAGGAAGGCACGACGTGGGCTATCGCGTTTTACCGGTTCTTCCGGCGTACGCAAATAGCGATAGGTCTGAAAACGCGGATCCAGGGTTGGACCAACATTCAGGGTGTTTAACATGGCCCGATTCTGATCATAGTCGAGATCAAAGGCCGGACCGACGGCCTGTAAATTTTCCAGTCGAGCCTGGAGCATTGGACGCCCAAGCAGGAACATTTCTGAATCAGGTAATTCCTCGGCAGGCACATCTGTCGCACTGCGCGAAATATTATGCTGCTCAGCAATTTTCAGCGCCTGCTCAATGCTGTTCATCCGGCGGTCGTAGATGGCTTTCGCCACCTCTTCCTGACGCTTCACCTGAGCTTTCATCTGGATGGTGCGTGCCGCCCATGCGCCTTTCAGCTCATCATTCAGATGGCTGGCTGCACGCTGGCTGGCAAAAGCAACATACTGACGTAACAGGTTATTAGCGTCAGGCGCGGTTTCGGCAATAAGCTTCACGCTGTCATTGACCGCGCGGGTAAAGTCTCCGGGGATAAACTGGATGTTGTTAATCATTTCATCCAGCAACGCCGCATCGGCTTTGCTGTTGCCCACCATCCGCTGCTTGTAATAGTCGGTTTGCAGCCAGAACTCTCTGCGGGTATCCCACGAGGCCAGTTGCATAACAAACTCTTTATAGGCTTCGTCCATGACCGATGGTTGGTCGGCAGAAGCCATGTTTGAACGGGCATCCAGGTTACGCAAAAATTGCTGCTGCGAGTAATATCCCCCCAGCATATTCACCGTTGGACGATCGGTAATCGCCGTCGCGCTCCACTCTTGTCGAGCAAAAAAAGTATACGCCAGCGCGATTAACGCAAACGCCAGCCCCATGCCAATAATCCATAGCTTCCCAGCCCACAAGGTACGAAACAACCCACGAATATCCAGTTCATTTTCAGCGTCTTCGGCCGGTTTCCCAGGCATTGGTTGTGTCATCACATCCTCATTTATTTGGTTAAATTGGGGCTGCCACCACGATTTCTACGCAGTCTGCGTTTTACGCGCTTAATAAAGCGAGCAACTTTCCAGGCACGCTTAATGCAATATCCATAGAGGAAGAATGCTAGCAAAAAGAGCACCAGCATGACCCACTCCGGGACAAAATGAGAATATTCTGCCAGCACGCCAATGGAAGCGAGCAGTGCTGCGGCAAGGGTAATCAGCACAAACGCCTGACGGGAAGTAAACCCGGCACGCATGATCAAATGGTGAATATGCTGACGGTCAGGAGAGAATGGGCTCATGCCTTTACGCAGGCGACGGTACATAATCGCCACCATATCCATTAGCGGAATGGCGATTATCCACAAAGCGGTAACCGGGCTGATGGGATGGGTTTTGCCCTGGGTCGTTTCGAGCAGGATCCAGATAACGGTAAAACCAATCAGCGTACTGCCCGCATCACCCATAAAGACTTTGTAGCGGCGACCCAGGATACCAAGGTTAAGCATGATGTATGGCAGGATGGCGGCGATCATCGCAAAGCACCAGATTGCGAGGCTGGTTTGCCCGTCGAACCACAAAATCATACCGATTGCTGCAAACGAGACGCAGGACAACCCGCCCAGCAAGCCATCAATGCCATCAACCATGTTGAACGCATTAATGGCCGCCCAGACGGCAAATAGCGTCAGGAAGTAACCAAACGGTCCGAGCACCATCTCCCAGGAGCCAAAGATATAACCCAGGCTACTGAGATAAAGGTTGCCAAACACCATCATAACAATGCCAACAGCGGCCTGTATGGTGGCACGGATTTTTACGCTGATATCAAAACGGTCATCCAGCGCGCCAATGAAAACAAGCACACCGGCACAAGCGAGATAGAGAGATGCATGCGGAATATAGTAATCGACAATTCCGAACGTGAAGCAAATCCCTGCGTAAACCGAAATACCCCCAACGAGTGGTATCAACCCCTGGTGACGTTTGCGGAAGTTTGGTTTATCCACTAAACCGACTTTTTTTGCCACCTTACGGGCAAAAAACAGAAACAGTGTCGTGAATAAAAAAATACTGATGAGATCAGTACTCACTGTCAGTAAATTCACAATGCATGCTCTCAGAGAAAATTATTAGCAGAAGTATAACCACGAAGACCTTTATTCAGAAGGGAAAGTCCGTTCCGAACCCACCAGTCCTGTGCAAAAATTAACCATTTGATATGCAAATTGCATAACATGCCAGCAAATTCCAGGAATTTTCCTAACATCGCCAGCGCGGCATTAAGATTACAGATATAAAAGCAAAACGCCACGTAAACACGTGGCGTTTTTGGCATAAGACAAATTTATGAGCGTTTCATCATTTCGAAGAAATCGTCATTGGTCTTGGTCATTGCCAGTTTATTAATGAGGAATTCCATTGCATCGATTTCGCCCATCGGGTGAATGATTTTGCGCAGGATCCACATTTTCTGCAGTTCTTCCTGAGTCGTGAGCAGCTCTTCTTTACGGGTACCGGAACGGTTGTAGTCGATAGCCGGGAAGACGCGTTTTTCAGCGATCTTACGAGAGAGGTGCAGTTCCATGTTGCCTGTACCTTTAAACTCTTCGTAGATAACTTCGTCCATTTTAGAACCGGTATCGATAAGCGCCGTCGCGATAATGGTCAGGCTGCCGCCCTCTTCCACGTTACGCGCCGCACCAAAGAAGCGTTTCGGACGATGAAGGGCATTGGCGTCCACACCACCGGTCAACACTTTACCTGACGCCGGAACAACGGTGTTGTAAGCGCGCGCCAGACGAGTGATGGAGTCGAGCAGAATGATAACGTCTTTCTTGTGCTCAACCAGGCGTTTCGCCTTCTCGATCACCATTTCCGCAACCTGAACGTGGCGAGATGCGGGTTCGTCAAAGGTAGAAGCAACAACTTCACCTTTTACCAGACGCTGCATCTCGGTTACTTCTTCCGGACGTTCGTCGATCAGCAGAACCATCAGCACACAATCCGGGTGGTTGTAAGCAATGCTCTGAGCAATGTTCTGCAGCAGCATGGTTTTACCGGCTTTCGGCGGTGCCACAATCAGACCACGCTGACCACGACCGATAGGTGATGCCAGATCCAGTACGCGAGCAGTTAAATCTTCAGTAGAACCGTTACCACGTTCCATACGCAGACGAGAGTTTGCGTGCAGCGGGGTTAAGTTCTCAAAGAGGATTTTGTTGCGGGCGTTTTCAGGTTTGTCGAAGTTAACTTCGTTAACTTTCAGCAGCGCAAAATAGCGTTCACCTTCTTTCGGCGGGCGAATCTTACCAGAGATGGTATCACCAGTGCGGAGGTTGAAACGGCGGATTTGGCTAGGGGAAACGTAGATGTCATCAGGACCGGCGAGGTAGGAGCTGTCTGCGGAACGGAGGAAACCAAATCCATCCTGCAATATCTCCAGTACGCCATCACCAAAGATATCTTCGCCACTCTTTGCGTGCTGCTTCAGGATGGCAAAAATAATGTCCTGCTTACGCATACGAGCCAGGTTTTCCAGCCCCATATTTTCGCCGAGAGTGATCAGCTCAGAAACCGGCGTATTCTTTAATTCGGTAAGATTCATAGTGGTGTGAGTTCTTAAACTTGGGGTAAATCTCGAACTTAATGTTGTGAATGGTATGGCAGGATCATCCATGCCTGTTTACGGTCATCGACTCATGTCTTTTCGCTGCCTGGTCACAGGAGAGTACGCAGAACTGAAACGACAAGACGGATTGAGTGACGAGCCAGAAATCTGTTCACTTCGCATTTAAGATAAAACGGGAAGCGTTGGAAATTACAAGATTCAAACTTAATAAGGTATGTTTAATACGAAGTCAACACTAAGTTAGCATGACTCACGCCGGGCGTCCAGTTTTTAGCGACGGGGCACCCGAACATGAAATTCCCTTACGCCAGGTTAGCGTCGAGGAACTCTTTCAACTGACCTTTAGACAGTGCGCCCACTTTGGTTGCCGCCACTTCACCGTTTTTGAACAGCAGCAGAGTCGGGATACCACGGATGCCATATTTCGGCGCAGTGCCAGGGTTTTGATCGATGTTCAGTTTTGCAACGGTCAGTTTGCCCTGATATTCGTCAGCGATTTCATCCAGAATCGGGGCGATCATTTTGCACGGACCGCACCACTCTGCCCAGAAATCGACGAGGATCGCCCCGTCCGCTTTGAGTACATCCGTGTCAAAACTGTCGTCAGTCAGGTGAATAATTTTATCGCTCATATATAACTCCACAGGAATAAGCCTGGCGTGTTGGTTTCGTTGTTGGTGTAACATTAACCAACTAAAGGTTGACTTTATTTCACCGGATACGCTTTCGTAAAGCAATAGTAAGCTGATATTCTACCACACTATGAGCAAAACACATTTAACAGAACAGAAGTTTTCCGACTTCGCCCTGCATCCGAAGGTTGTAGAAGCCCTTGAAAAAAAAGGGTTTCATAACTGTACGCCCATTCAGGCACTGGCCCTTCCGCTGACGCTGGCGGGTCGTGACGTAGCCGGGCAGGCGCAAACCGGTACCGGGAAAACGATGGCGTTTCTTACGTCAACGTTTCATTATCTTCTCTCTCATCCTGCGATTGCCGATCGCAAGGTGAATCAACCACGTGCCTTAATTATGGCACCGACGCGTGAACTTGCCGTGCAGATCCATGCCGACGCAGAACCGCTGGCGGAAGCTACCGGCCTGAAGCTGGGTCTGGCTTACGGTGGTGATGGCTACGACAAACAGCTGAAAGTGCTGGAAAGCGGCGTTGACATTCTGATTGGCACCACGGGTCGTTTAATTGACTACGCCAAGCAGAACCACATTAACCTCGGTGCCATTCAGGTAGTGGTACTGGACGAAGCCGATCGCATGTACGATCTGGGCTTTATTAAAGATATCCGCTGGCTGTTCCGCCGTATGCCGCCTGCAAACCAGCGCCTCAACATGCTGTTCTCCGCCACGCTTTCGTACCGGGTACGTGAACTGGCGTTCGAGCAGATGAACAATGCCGAATATATTGAAGTGGAACCGGAACAGAAAACGGGCCACCGTATTAAAGAAGAGCTTTTCTACCCTTCTAACGAAGAAAAAATGCGTTTGCTGCAAACGCTGATCGAAGAAGAGTGGCCAGACAGAGCGATTATTTTCGCCAATACCAAACACCGTTGTGAAGAGATCTGGGGCCACCTGGCGGCAGATGGTCATCGTGTCGGTTTGTTGACAGGCGATGTCGCGCAGAAAAAACGTCTGCGTATTCTTGATGAATTTACCCGTGGCGATCTGGATATTCTGGTTGCCACCGACGTTGCCGCGCGTGGTTTGCATATTCCGGCAGTGACGCACGTCTTTAACTACGATTTACCCGATGACTGTGAAGATTACGTTCACCGTATTGGTCGTACAGGTCGCGCAGGCGCAAGCGGTCACTCTATTAGCCTGGCGTGTGAAGAGTATGCATTGAATTTGCCTGCTATTGAGACCTATATTGGTCACTCAATTCCGGTAAGCAAATACAATCCGGACGCATTGATGACCGATCTGCCAAAACCGCTGCGCCTCACGCGCCCGCGTACAGGCAATGGTCCGCGTCGTACTGGCGCTCCGCGTAATCGTCGTCGTTCAGGTTAAATAAAATGTCATACTCAAAATCATTCAAACTGTATCAAGATGGCAAGAGAATGAATCCTGAATCACTTACTGTAGTAAGTGATTCAGGTGAAAGAATGCAGCCAACACAGAGACAGATTGAAGGATGAAGAGTATGGGTTCCACCTCGTCGCTGTATGCAGCCATTGATCTCGGTTCGAATAGTTTTCATATGCTGGTTGTGCGCGAGGTGGCTGGAAGCATCCAGACGCTGACGCGAATAAAACGCAAAGTGCGTCTGGCTGCTGGCCTGAATAGCGAAAATGCCCTTTCCAATGAAGCAATGGAGCGCGGTTGGCAATGTTTGCGCCTGTTTGCTGAACGTCTGCAAGATATTCCTCCCTCGCAAATTCGCGTTGTCGCTACGGCGACGTTACGCCTTGCCGTCAATGCGGGTGATTTTATTGCCAAAGCGCAGGAAATTCTCGGTTGTCCGGTACAAGTGATCAGCGGTGAAGAGGAAGCACGTCTGATTTATCAGGGCGTTGCTCACACCACTGGTGGTGCCGATCAGCGCCTGGTGGTGGATATAGGCGGAGCCAGTACTGAACTGGTAACCGGCACGGGTGCACAAACCACCTCGTTGTTCAGCCTGTCGATGGGCTGCGTCACCTGGCTGGAACGCTATTTTGCCGATCGTAATCTGGGGCAGGAAAATTTTGATTCTGCAGAAAAAGCGGCACGCGAAGTGTTACGTCCGGTTGCCGATGAATTACGGTATCACGGCTGGAAAGTGTGCGTTGGTGCTTCCGGCACCGTGCAGGCGTTACAGGAAATCATGATGGCACAGGGGATGGATGAACGCATTACCCTGGAAAAGTTGCAGCAATTGAAACAGCGAGCCATTCATTGCGGTCGGTTGGAGGAACTGGAGATTGACGGGCTGACGCTGGAACGTGCGTTAGTGTTCCCGAGTGGTCTGGCGATCCTGATCGCCATTTTTACCGAACTGAATATTCAGTGTATGACCCTGGCGGGCGGTGCGCTGCGTGAAGGCCTGGTCTACGGCATGTTGCATCTGGCCGTCGAGCAGGATATTCGCAGCCGTACGCTGCGTAATATTCAACGCCGCTTTATGATCGATATTGATCAGGCACAGCGCGTAGCCAAAGTTGCGGCTAACTTCTTCGATCAGGTGGAAAACGAATGGCATCTTGAAGCAATAAGCCGCGATTTGCTCATCAGCGCCTGTCAGCTTCATGAAATCGGCCTGAGCGTTGACTTCAAACAAGCGCCGCAACACGCTGCTTATCTGGTGCGTAATCTGGATCTTCCCGGTTTTACCCCCGCACAGAAAAAATTGCTGGCGACGCTACTGCTCAACCAGACTAATCCGGTCGATCTCTCATCGCTGCATCAGCAAAATGCCGTACCGCCGCGCGTCGCAGAACAACTCTGCCGTTTACTCCGCCTGGCTATCATTTTTGCCAGCCGTCGCCGTGACGATCTCGTGCCAGAGATGACATTACAGGCTAACCATGAACTGTTGACCTTGACGCTTCCGCAAGGTTGGCTAACCCAACATCCGCTGGGTAAAGAGATTATTGCTCAGGAAAGCCAGTGGCAGAGCTATGTCCACTGGCCGCTGGAAGTGCATTAATGAGTAAGTGCCGGATGCGATGCTGACGCATCTTTTCCGGCCTTGATTATTTCCCTCGTTTTGCCGCCATCATCGCTTTCAGATTCGCCAGATGGCTTTGCCCTTTCTGCATCCGTTCTTCGGCGCTGACCACTTTGCGCTCCTGTTCCCAAATCAGATCATCCTGCGGCAGCTCCAGCAAAAAGCGGCTCGGCTCCGGGCGCACCAGTTCGCCGTACTGACGGCGTTCTTTACACAGCGTAAAGGTCAATTCCTTCTGGGCGCGGGTAATGCCGACATAGGCCAGCCGCCGCTCCTCATCGATATTATCTTCATCGATACTGCTCTGGTGCGGCAAAAACCCTTCTTCCATACCGACCATGTAGACATAAGGAAACTCCAGCCCTTTCGACGCGTGGAGAGTCATCAGTTGCACCTGATCCAGCTCTTCTTCACTCTCACCACGCTCCATCATGTCGCGCAAAGTAAAGCGCGTCACCACCTGGGTGAGCGTCATCGGCTCATCCAGTTCGCTGCCTTCCAGCATCTCCGTCATCCAGCTAAACAGTTGGTTGACGTTCTTCATGCGCATTTCGGCTGCTTTCGGGCTGGGCGATGTTTCGTACAGCCAGGATTCATAATCCATGCCATGGATCAGATCACGCACCGCAGCAATCGGCTCCCGCTCCGCCAGGCGCTGGATTTCTGCCAACCAGTGAGTGAAGCGGGTCAATGCTTCATAACCACGTCCGCTAAGCGTCTGACTCAGGCCCATATCAAAGCTGGCGGTAAACATGCTTTTATTGCGCGTCATCGCCCACTCACCCAACTTTTTCAGCGTCGCCGGGCCAATCTCTCGCTTCGGCGTGTTAACGATACGCAGAAATGCGCTGTCATCGTCCGGGTTAGTCAGCACGCGCAGATAAGCCAGCAAGTCCTTGATTTCAGGACGAGAGAAAAACGACGTACCACCAGATATTTTGTACGGGATGCGGTTTTGCATCAGGAATTTTTCAAATACCCGCGACTGATGGTTGCCGCGATAAAGAATGGCGTAATCTTTGTACTGCGTTTTATTGACGAAGTGATGGGCGATCAGCTCGCCGGTGACGCGCTCGGCTTCATGTTCCTCGTTATTCGCGCTTAAAACTTTTAGCTCTGTGCCGTAACCCAGTTCGGAGAACAGACGCTTTTCAAAGACGTGCGGATTATTGGCGATCAGGATGTTCGCCGCTTTCAAAATACGTCCGGAAGAGCGGTAGTTCTGCTCAAGCTTAATCACCTTCAGCGCCGGAAAATCCTGACTCAGCAGCACCAGGTTTTGCGGACGTGCACCGCGCCAGGAGTAGATCGACTGGTCGTCATCGCCCACCACGGTAAAGCGCGCGCGGCTGCCCACCAGCAGTTTCACCAGCTCATACTGGCTGGTGTTGGTGTCCTGATACTCATCCACCAGCAGATAGCGAATTTTGTTCTGCCAGCGCTCGCGGACTTCTTCATTGCGTTGCAGCAGCAACGTCGGCAATAAAATCAGATCATCGAAGTCGAGAACGTTACAGGCTTTCAGGTGTGCATCATACAGCCCATAACAATGGGCAAAAATACGATCCCGCTCGCCCTTTGCCTCTGCCGCCGCCTGCGCCGGAGTTTTGAGATCGTTCTTCCAGTTAGAGATGGTCGAAATCAGTTGTTGCAGGAGAACTTTGTCATCTTCAATCAGCCCCTCGGTCAACTCTTTAAGCAAAGCAAGCTGATCGGTATCGTCAAACAACGAGAAGTTCGCTTTCATCCCAAGCGCCGCATACTCGCGTTTGATGATATCCAGCCCCAACGTATGGAAAGTGGAGATCATCAGCCCACGCGCCTCTTTGCGCCCCAGCGTCTGCCCTACACGCTCTTTCATCTCGCGCGCTGCTTTATTAGTAAAGGTCACCGCCGCAATGTGCCGCGCCTGATAACCGCAACCGCGGATCAGATGGGCGATTTTATTGGTGATCACGCGAGTTTTACCGGAACCCGCGCCCGCCAGCACCAGGCAGGGGCCGGTAACGAATTCGACAGCTTGTTGTTGGCCGGGGTTTAGACGCATAGGTGTATTGCTCAATCTTCGAACGGGGGGAGGATTGTAGCAGAATCGCATTTGAATGTGACCGCGTGTAAGCCGCTAACCGGTTGGCTGCGGATGTTTAAATCAGAGAGAGAAGACCGAAATCGGAGTTCATCGTGAATCCATTAGACTTAGAAAATATCGGGTCGTAACGTTGTGTTATTACTTTTTCAGAGTTTACTAAGGAGAGGTTTACTCGTGGCGATTAATTTCAGCCCTAAGGTTGGTGAAATACTGGAATGCAACTTTGGTAACTATCCTGTTAGCCAAAATGGACCGTTCAGCACCACGTATTACGATGGCCGCATTCCTCCTGAAATGATAAAAAACAGGTTAGTTGTCGTGCTCAACGGAAAAATTAATGGCAACGCATGTATCGTCGTTCCATTATCAACCACTCGCGACCATGACAAGTTAAATCGTGGAATGCATGTTGAAATAGCCAGTAATGTTATCAATGACCTGCAATTCTTTGATCAGCAGATTCGTTGGGCCAAAGCCGACCTGGTACAACAAGTCAGTCGAAACAGATTAAACAGAGCAAGAACTTACAGAGGGTATCTTAATCAATGTTTGCCACATGAGTTGGTTGCAGACATACAGAGGGCGGTCATCAAGTCAATCAATGCCATATCGCTCATAAATTGACAATAAAATCACCATCCCCGATAATGACTTTGTAGCCCATAGAGGCCCTAAGTTTTCTCCCCTTGAGGGACCTGCGAAGCCCGGATTTTCCGGGCTTTTGCCATATATGTACCAGCCCCTCCCTGACTGACAATTACGTTAGCATCTGCGGATCATGCTAAAATCGCCGCCTGACAATTATTCACTCAAGGCACGATCATGGCAAAAACAGCAGCAGCACTGCATATCCTTGTAAAAGAAGAGAAACTGGCTCTGGATCTTCTCGAGCAGATTAAGAACGGTGCCGATTTCGGCAAGCTGGCGAAGAAACACTCCATTTGCCCATCAGGCAAACGCGGCGGTGATTTAGGTGAATTCCGCCAGGGTCAGATGGTTCCGGCGTTCGATAAAGTTGTGTTCTCTTGTCCGGTACTGGAGCCAACCGGCCCGCTGCACACCCAGTTCGGTTACCACATCATTAAGGTGCTGTACCGTAACTAATAGCAAGGCCTTCTCCGGGAGAAGGCCTTGAACTCTGAATCGCTATTAACCCGCAACTGCAATACGTTTCATATCAGTCATGTAGCCGCGCAGTTTCTTACCTACCTGCTCAATCGCATGGCTGCGAATCGCTTCGTTCACATCACGCAGTTGCGCGTTATCTACCGCACCTTCCGGAATAGCTTTACCCAAATCGCCCGGTTGCAGCTCTGCCATAAACGGTTTCAGCAACGGCACACAAGCGTAAGAGAACAGATAGTTACCGTACTCAGCGGTATCAGAGATAACCACGTTCATTTCGTACAGACGCTTACGGGCGATGGTGTTGGCAATCAGCGGCAGCTCGTGCAGTGATTCATAATATGCAGACTCTTCAATGATGCCGGAATCGACCATGGTTTCGAACGCCAGTTCAACGCCCGCTTTTACCATCGCGATCATCAGTACGCCTTTATCGAAGTACTCCTGCTCGCCGATTTTGCCTTCATACTGCGGCGCGGTTTCAAACGCGGTTTTGCCGGTCTCTTCACGCCAGGTCAGCAGTTTCTTATCATCGTTGGCCCAGTCCGCCATCATACCGGAAGAGAATTCGCCGGAGATGATGTCGTCCATATGTTTCTGGAACAGCGGTGCCATGATCTCTTTCAGCTGTTCTGACAGCGCATAAGCACGCAGTTTCGCCGGGTTAGAGAGACGGTCCATCATCAGGGTGATGCCGCCCTGCTTCAGCGCTTCGGTGATGGTTTCCCAACCGAACTGAATTAGTTTTTCTGCGTATGCCGGATCGGTGCCCTCTTCCACCAGCTTGTCGAAGCACAGCAGCGAGCCAGCCTGCAACATACCGCACAGGATGGTTTGCTCACCCATCAGGTCAGATTTCACTTCCGCAACGAAGGACGATTCCAGCACGCCCGCACGGTGACCACCGGTTGCTGCCGCCCATGCTTTAGCGATCGCCATACCTTCGCCTTTCGGATCGTTTTCCGGGTGAACGGCAATCAGCGTCGGTACGCCGAATCCACGTTTGTACTCTTCACGCACTTCGGTGCCAGGGCATTTCGGCGCAACCATGACTACGGTGATATCTTTACGGATCTGCTCGCCCACTTCGACGATGTTGAAACCGTGCGAGTAACCCAGCGCCGCGCCGTCTTTCATCAGTGGCTGTACGGTGCGCACTACATCAGAGTGCTGCTTGTCCGGCGTCAGGTTAACCACCAGATCCGCCTGCGGGATCAGTTCTTCGTAAGTACCAACTTTAAAACCGTTTTCGGTCGCTTTACGCCAGGACGCGCGCTTCTCGGCAATCGCTTCTTTACGCAGAGCGTAGGAGATATCGAGACCAGAATCACGCATGTTCAGGCCCTGGTTCAGCCCCTGTGCGCCACAGCCGACGATAACCACTTTTTTATCCTGAAGGTAGCTCGCGCCGTCGGCGAATTCGTCGCGCCCCATAAAGCGACATTTGCCCAGCTGTGCCAGCTGCTGGCGCAGGTTCAGTGTATTGAAGTAGTTAGCCATGGTGATTCCTCGTGATGTTGTGCTTCTTATTGTTCGGTTCGCGTTTGCGAGATTGAATTCACTATATGACAGGAAATTTATTGCGGAAATTGATATATTCACAACGTCACATTGCAATTTCTGCAACGTCAACATTGAGAGCTGCGCCATTGGATTTACGCGATCTGAAAACCTTCCTGCATCTGGCGGAAAGCCGCCATTTTGGCCGCAGCGCGCGGGCGATGCACGTTAGCCCATCCACGCTCTCACGGCAGATTCAGCGCCTGGAAGAAGATCTTGGTCAGCCGCTATTTGTGCGCGATAACCGCACGGTAACGCTGACCGAAGCGGGCGAAGAGTTACGCGTTTTCGCCCAGCAAACATTGTTGCAGTATCAGCAACTGCGCCACACCATCGATCAGCAAGGGCCGTCGCTCTCTGGCGAGTTACATATTTTCTGCTCGGTGACCGCCGCTTACAGCCATCTACCGCCGATTCTCGACCGCTTCCGCGCGGAACACCCGTCGGTGGAGATCAAACTCACCACTGGTGATGCGGCAGATGCAATGGAAAAAGTGGTCACGGGAGAAGCGGATCTGGCGATTGCCGGGAAACCGGAGACGCTACCCGGCGCTGTGGCGTTTTCGATGCTGGAGAATCTGGCAGTAGTGCTGATTGCCCCCGCGCTGCCCTGCCCGGTGCGTAATCAGGTATCTGTCGAAAAGCCCGACTGGTCAACGGTGCCGTTTATTATGGCCGATCAGGGGCCGGTACGCCGCCGCATTGAACTGTGGTTTCGACGCAATAAAATCAGCAACCCGATGATTTACGCCACGGTTGGCGGGCATGAAGCGATGGTATCGATGGTGGCGCTCGGCTGTGGTGTGGCGCTGTTGCCGGAAGTGGTGCTGGAAAACAGCCCGGAGCCTGTACGCAACCGGGTAATGATTTTAGATCGCAGCGATGAGAAAACGCCGTTTGAACTGGGCGTGTGTGCACAAAAAAAGCGGCTGCATGAGCCGCTGATTGAGGCGTTCTGGAGGATTTTGCCGAACCACAAATGACGTTGTCGCGCGGGTAGGCCTGATAAGCGAAGCGCTATCAGGCATTTTTCCCTAACCCGCCAAAAAGAACCTGAACGCCGGATTATTGGTTTCGTCGTGGCAATCGTAGCCCAGCTCATTTAGCCGGGTTTCGAAATCCGGTTCATGGTCGCCGAGTTCGAACGCCGCCAGTACGCGCCCGTAGTCGGTGCCATGGCTGCGATAGTGGAACAAAGAAATGTTCCAGTGCGTACCCAGCGTGTTGAGGAAGCGCAGCAGCGCGCCCGGTGATTCCGGGAATTCGAAGCTGTAGAGGCGTTCCTGCAACGGATGTGACGGACGCCCGCCGACCATATAGCGCACATGCAACTTCGCCATTTCGTCGTCGGAGAGATCCACCACGCTGTAGCCGCCGTCGTTGAGCATCTGCAAAATTTCTTTGCGCTCTTCGAGGCCGCGGCTCAGGCGCACGCCGACAAAGATGCAGGCGTTTTTGGCATCGGCAAAACGGTAGTTGAACTCGGTGACCGATCGCCCGCCAAGCAGTTGGCAGAATTTGAGGAAGCTGCCTTTTTCTTCCGGAATGGTCACCGCCAACAACGCTTCACGCTGTTCGCCCAGTTCGCAGCGTTCCGAGACGTAGCGCAGGCCGTGGAAGTTCACGTTGGCACCGGAAAGAATATGCGCCAGCCGTTCGCCGCGAATGTTGTGCTGGGCGATATATTTTTTCATTCCCGCCAGCGCCAGCGCGCCAGAGGGTTCCGCCACCGCGCGCACATCTTCGAATAAATCCTTCATCGCCGCACAGATCGCATCACTATCGACGGTGATGATGTCGTCGAGATACTCCTGGCATAAACGGAAGGTTTCGTCACCGATGCGTTTTACCGCTACGCCTTCAGCAAATAGCCCTACGCGCGGCAGATCAACCGGATGACCCGCATCCAGCGCTGCTTTCAGGCAGGCGGAGTCTTCCGCTTCTACGGCGATCACTTTGATTTGTGGCATCAGTTGTTTGATCAGCACCGCAACGCCCGCCGCCAGACCGCCGCCGCCGACTGGCACAAATACGCGGTCGAGATGGGCGTCCTGCTGGAGCAGTTCCAGCGCCAGCGTGCCTTGCCCGGCAATCACCATCGGATGGTCGAACGGCGGCACCCAGGTGAACCCCTGCTGCTGTGACAGTTCGATCGCTTTAGCTTTCGCTTCGTCAAAGTTCGCGCCATGAAGCAGCACTTCGCCGCCGAATCCACGTACCGCATCGACTTTGATGTCGGCGGTGGCGGTTGGCATAACGATCAGGGCCTTCACGCCTAACCGCGCAGAAGAAAACGCGACGCCCTGCGCGTGGTTACCCGCAGAAGCAGTGATCACGCCGTGCGCTTTTTGTTCTTCCGTCAGGCCCGCCATCATGGCGTATGCGCCGCGCAGCTTAAAGCTGTGCACTGGCTGGCGATCTTCGCGCTTCACCAGAATGACGTTATCAAGACGCGACGACAGTTTTTCCATTTTTTGTAGCGGCGTAACCTGCGCCGCCTCGTAAACCGGCGCGCGCAGCACTGCTCTTAAATATTCGGCACCTTCCGGAGCACCGGACAGGGGTTGCGAGTCAGCCATTATTAACCCCCCAGTTTCGATTTATCGCGCACCGCACCTTTGTCGGCGCTGGTTGCCAGGCTGGCGTAGGCGCGCAGGGCAAAGGAAACCTGACGTTCACGGTTTTTCGGCGTCCAGGCTTTGTCACCCCGAGCTTCCTGCGCTTCACGACGCGCCGCCAGTTCGGCATCGCTTACCTGTAACTGAATGCCACGGTTCGGGATGTCGATAGCGATCAGGTCACCATCTTCAATCAGACCAATGCTGCCGCCGCTTGCCGCTTCCGGTGAGACGTGGCCGATGGAAAGACCAGAGGTGCCGCCAGAGAAACGACCGTCGGTGATCAGCGCACAGGCTTTACCGAGACCCATTGATTTCAGGAAGCTGGTTGGGTAGAGCATTTCCTGCATGCCAGGGCCGCCTTTCGGGCCTTCATAGCGGATCACCACCACATCGCCCGCGACAACTTTGCCACCGAGGATCGCTTCTACCGCGTCGTCCTGGCTTTCGTACACTTTCGCCGGGCCGGTGAATTTGAGGATGCTGTCATCGACGCCCGCGGTTTTAACGATGCAGCCGTTTTCTGCGAAATTACCGTAGAGCACCGCCAGGCCGCCGTCTTTGCTGTAGGCGTGTTCCAGCGAGCGGATACAGCCATTGGCGCGATCGTCATCGAGAGAATCCCAACGGCAATCCTGCGAGAATGCCTGTGTGGTACGAATACCCGCAGGGCCGGCGCGGAACATATTTTTTACCGCGTCATCCTGGGTCAGCATAACGTCGTATTGTTCCAGCGTTTGCGGCAACGTCAGGCCAAGTACGTTTTTCACATCACGGTTCAGTAACCCCGCGCGATCCAGTTCGCCGAGAATACCGATAACACCACCAGCACGGTGAACATCTTCCATATGGTATTTCTGGGTGCTCGGCGCAACTTTACACAGCTGTGGAACCTTGCGGGAAAGCTTATCGATATCACTCATGGTGAAGTCGATTTCCGCTTCCTGCGCCGCCGCCAGCAGGTGAAGTACTGTGTTAGTCGATCCACCCATCGCGATATCCAGCGTCATGGCGTTTTCAAACGCCGCCTTACTGGCGATATTACGCGGCAGTGCACTTTCGTCGTTTTGCTCGTAATAACGTTTGGTCAATTCAACAATGCGTTTACCAGCATTAAGGAACAGCTGCTTACGGTCGGCGTGGGTTGCCAGCAGCGAGCCGTTGCCCGGCTGCGACAGGCCCAGCGCTTCGGTCAGGCAGTTCATTGAGTTAGCGGTAAACATCCCGGAGCAGGAACCGCAGGTCGGACACGCGGAACGTTCAACCTGATCGCTCTGGGAGTCAGATACTTTCGGGTCTGCGCCCTGGATCATCGCATCAACCAGATCGAGCTTGATGATCTGATCGGAAAGTTTGGTTTTCCCGGCCTCCATCGGGCCGCCGGAAACAAAGATCACCGGAATATTCAGGCGCAGGGAAGCCATCAGCATCCCCGGGGTGATTTTGTCGCAGTTAGAGATGCAGACCATGGCGTCGGCGCAGTGGGCGTTGACCATATACTCAACGGAATCAGCGATCAGTTCGCGAGATGGCAGTGAATAAAGCATCCCCCCGTGGCCCATGGCAATCCCATCATCCACCGCAATGGTGTTGAACTCTTTGGCAACGCCGCCAGCCGCTTCAATTTGTTCGGCGACCAGTTTACCGAGATCGCGCAGATGGACGTGACCCGGTACAAATTGGGTGAACGAGTTCACAACCGCGATAATCGGCTTGCCAAAATCGGCGTCGGTCATTCCGGTGGCGCGCCACAGCGCACGAGCACCCGCCATATTACGACCATGAGTGGTGGTGGCGGAACGGTACTTAGGCATACTTTATTTACTCCCAGTGTCTGTCTCGTAAATGGGACGGTGCGTGCCGTCCCATTTTTTGTATTTATTGATTAACTTGATCTAACCAGCCCCATTTATCTTCGGTTTCGCCAGTGAAGAGGCCGAAGAAGGCTTGCTGAATGCGTTTGGTAACCGGGCCACAACGGCCTTCGCCAACCTGAATACCGTCTACGCTGCGCACTGGCGTGATTTCTGCCGCAGTACCGGACATAAACACTTCATCCGCCAGGTACAGGGATTCGCGCGACAGAACCTGCTCACGCACTTCAATTCCCAGCTCTTTCGCCAGTTTGATGATGGCATCACGGGTAATACCCGGCAGCGCGGAGGAGGTGAACGGTGGGGTGAACAGCACACCATCTTTCACTTCAAACAGGTTTTCGCCTGCGCCTTCAGAGATATAACCGTTCACATCCAGCGCGATACCTTCCTGATAACCGTGGCGGCGCGCTTCGCTACCCACCAGCAGGGAAGAGAGATAGTTACCACCGGCTTTTGCCGCGGTTGGGATGGTGTTTGGTGCTGCGCGGTTCCAGGAGGAAACCATCGCATCGATCCCCTGCTCCAGCGCTTCTGCGCCCAGATACGCCCCCCACGGGAAAGCGGCGATAATCACGTCGGTTGAGTATCCCGCTGGCGGGTTTACGCCCATGCCAACATCACCAACGAAGATCAGCGGACGGATATAGGCGCTGGTGAGATTGTTTTTGCGGATCACGTCACGACAAGCTTCCATCAGCTCATCAATGCTCTGCGAAACCGGGAAGCGATAGATTTTGGCGGAGTCATGCAGACGCTGCATATGCTCACGATGGCGGAATACAACCGGTCCTTTGTGCGAGTCGTAGCAACGGATGCCTTCAAAAACCGAGGTTCCATAGTGCAGCGCGTGCGACATCACATGCACCTTCGCGTCTTCCCAGCGAACCATCTCCCCATTGAACCAAATGTAATCAGCTTTCTTCGTGGTCATTTTTATATTCCTTTTGCGCTCAGGCGCGGATTTGTTGTGATGTGGTTGTGCTCTGGCAGATGGCAACGTGTGCGACGTCCACCAGTTTATTTAACTGACTAAACAGTAAGTCGACCGACCGTGGGCTGGCAACGGTCAATTCGATATTTATATTTTGTGCATCGCTGGCGGCGGCCATATTCATTGAGCAGACGTGGAAACCACGATGACGCACCACGCGTAAAACACGTTCTAAGGTTTCCGGATTGAAGCGAGCCGATACATTGACCTGATGTTGCATCATGATAATTTCTCCAACATTTCTGAATTACTGGCACCTGGCGGCACCAGCGGCCAGACGTTCTCAAGTTCGTCGATTGAGACATGAAGCAGGTATGGCCCATCACTGTTCAGCATGGTGTCGAGTGCCGCTTCAACCTGGTCTTTACGGGTGATGTGTTGGCCAGGGATGCCGAAGGCGCTGGCTAACATGAGGAAATCGGGGTTATCGGTAAGGGTGGTTTCGCTGTATCGTTCCTGGAAAAACAGTTGCTGCCATTGTCGAACCATCCCTAACCGTTGGTTATCGAGTAAGACGATTTTCAACGGTAACTGCTTGCGTTTTACGGTGCCCAGCTCTTGCACATTCATCATGAAAGAGCCGTCACCGGAGATACAGACGACGGTATCGTTCGGTCGCGCGACTTGCGCGCCAACCGCCGCCGGTAAACCAAAACCCATGGTACCTAAGCCGCTGGAGGTGATGAAATTTTCCGGGCGAGTGTGGGCGATGTGCTGCGCAGCCCACATCTGGTGCTGCCCCACATCTGTGGTCACGACGCAATCCGCAGGTTTACGATCCGACAGTTGTTTTAACAACAACGGCGCGTAGATAGCGTCACCGGGATGGTCGTAACGCCAGGCATGTTCATCACGCAGCTGCGCGCAGTGTTGCTGCCAGTCATTGATATTTAACGGCTGCTGTAATGCTGGTAACAGAGCATTTAAATCACCTTGTAATGCCACATGTGCCTGACGCAGCTTGTTCATTTCTGCCGGGTCGATATCCATATGGATAACACTGGCGTGTGGTGCGAAGGTGTTCAGTTTGCCGGTCACCCGGTCATCAAAACGTGCACCCACGGCGATCAGCAAGTCGCACTCCTGCACCGCGAAGTTCGCCGCTTTGGTGCCATGCATTCCCAGCATGCCCAGATAGTACGGATAATCTGCTTCAACTGCGCCCAGCCCTTTCAGCGTGCAGGTGGCAGGCATTTTTGTGGTAGCGAGAAATTCTCGTAAAGCAGGAACTGCCTGCGCCATACCCACGCCACCACCAACGTACAGCATCGGTTTTTGCGCTTTTGCCAGCATCTGGCGCGCTTGCTCAACTTCGGCATGGGGGAAAGTCACTTCGTTTTCAACGGTGGTGAACCACGGTTCCAGATCGCCGCTGGCTAACTGGATATCTTTTGGGATATCGACCAGAACCGGACCAGGACGACCTGAGCTGGCAACGTCGAATGCTTCAGCCATGATGCGCGGCAACTCTTCCAGCGACTGCACCAGAAAGCTGTGCTTGGTACAGGCTAACGACAATCCCAGGACATCCACTTCCTGAAATGCGTCGGTGCCGATAAACGGTGCGGACACTTGACCGGTGATGGCAACAACGGGGATGGAATCTAACAGTGCGTCCGCAAGCCCGGTTATCAGGTTGGTTGCGCCCGGACCAGACGTGGCGATACATACGCCAGTTTTGCCAGTAGCACGGGCATAACCGATAGCCGCCATTGCCGCACCCTGTTCATGTCGGCACAGCAAGTGCTCCACGCCGCCGTCATACAATGCATCGTAAACCGGCATAATTGCGCCACCCGGATAACCGAAAACGGTATTCACACCCTGTGCCCGCAACGCATGTACCACCCACTGTGCGCCATTCATAGTTAGTTCCCCGTCCTGAATCTTGAGAAACAGAATTTTGTGCTGTTATTCATTGTCTGCTCCTCGGTTATGTTTTTAAGGTCAAAAAAAACCCCCGGACCTTTCGGTGCGGGGGTCTTAGTTCGTTAAGGCTTGATTTCTAAGCCTTTCCTCGTCCAAGTGCAGCCCCGCACGGTGGGATAATAATCACCACCACGCTAATCACGACCAGGCTAATCACTCGTAGAAGGGCTGTCATTTTGTCTTTTCTTGCATCTTGTTCGAAGGAATACCTAAAGAGTTACCATAGGTTTTGTTAATAGTACAAGATATTTTTTGGCCGATTTTTATGATGCGTTTAATAATTTCAATATAAATTGTTGTTTTTTAAAAATAAAATAGTGAGTGAAAAAATTCAATTTCAGTATGAATGTTGTTCCCTTCCTCGTAGTTCATCCTTTGTCCGCTGCATTTTTGCGAGCATCATTCCACCGCCAGAACAACTCAACTTCACTTGCACAAATAAACAGGAATCAGCCACTAAAATTCACGAATTAGCGGGCTACAGCAGCGATATCTTATGCACATAATGGTGACTCAAGGAGGGCTTATGTCACTGTCAATTGTTCATACCCGCGCAGCCCTGGGAGTAAATGCGCCCCCGATCACTGTTGAGGTACATATCAGTAAAGGTCTACCCGGCTTAACGATGGTGGGCTTACCAGAAACAACGGTAAAAGAAGCTCGCGATCGCGTGCGCAGCGCCATTATCAATAGCGGATATGAATATCCGGCGAAAAAAATCACCATCAACCTGGCTCCAGCCGATCTGCCAAAAGAAGGGGGACGATATGATTTACCTATCGCCATTGCGTTGCTGGCGGCCTCAGAACAGCTTACAGCCAATAAGTTAGATGAATATGAATTAGTCGGAGAACTGGCTCTTACAGGCGCTCTGCGTGGCGTTCCCGGTGCAATCTCCAGTGCAACTGAAGCTATTAAGTCGGGCAGAAAAATTATCGTCGCGAAAGATAACGAAGATGAAGTGGGGCTAATTAACGGTGAAGGATGCCTGATAGCCGATCATCTGCAAGCTGTCTGTGCGTTTCTGGAAGGTAAGCACGCTCTCGAACGCCCGAAACCAACTGATGCAGTATCCCGGGCGCTACAACATGATCTCAGTGATGTTGTCGGTCAGGAACAAGGAAAGCGAGGACTGGAAATTACCGCCGCTGGCGGGCACAACCTTTTACTGATTGGGCCGCCGGGAACAGGTAAAACAATGCTCGCCAGCCGTATTAATGGCCTGTTGCCAGATTTAAGCAATGAAGAGGCACTGGAGAGCGCTGCGATATTAAGTCTGGTAAATGCTGAATCAGTACAAAAACAATGGCGGCAGCGCCCGTTCCGCTCACCTCATCACAGTGCGTCGTTAACTGCGATGGTGGGCGGTGGTGCAATTCCAGGGCCAGGTGAAATTTCGTTGGCGCATAACGGCGTGCTTTTTCTTGATGAGCTACCTGAATTTGAACGGCGTACACTGGATGCCTTGCGAGAGCCGATTGAATCCGGGCAGATCCATCTTTCACGCACACGAGCAAAAATAACCTATCCAGCCCGTTTCCAGCTTGTTGCGGCGATGAATCCCAGCCCTACCGGACATTATCAGGGAAACCATAACCGCTGCACGCCAGAACAGACATTACGTTATCTCAACCGGCTCTCGGGGCCCTTTCTCGACCGCTTCGATCTCTCACTGGAGATCCCATTACCACCCCCCGGCATTTTGAGTAAAACGGTAGTGCCGGGAGAAAGCAGCGCCACCGTTAAACAACGCGTAATGGCCGCCAGAGAGCGCCAATTTAAGCGGCAGAATAAACTGAATGCCTGGCTGGATAGTCCGGAAATACGCCAATTCTGCAAACTTGAGAGCGAAGATGCGATGTGGTTGGAAGGAACACTGATCCATCTGGGGTTATCGATTCGTGCCTGGCAGCGGTTATTGAAAGTTGCACGAACCATTGCTGATATTGATCAGTCTGACATTATCACACGTCAGCATTTGCAGGAGGCAGTTAGCTATCGTGCGATTGACCGTTTGCTCATCCATCTGCAAAAACTACTGACATAAAAAAAGGGCATTTCGCCCTTTTTATTAATCATCAGAATCGGTGTAGTCTTCAGCACCTTCAACCTGCGGTTTACCGCCGGAAAGGGTGTGAAAACGTTTTGGACGCTTAATACGCGTCATATACTTGGACCACACGCGTTCTGCTTCTGTCACTGGCTCACGTTCGCCACGGCATACTGCTACGAAGAGTTTCTCTTCCTCGGTAACCGGCTCGCGTTTGCCAAGATCCAACTCATTGAAGGCATAACCATGACGCTCAAGCAGTTGTGCCTCTTTGATGGTGAAATCACCATGACGAGAGAATCCACGTGGATAATGTTTATTGTCGAAATATCGATTAGTCGTCGTAAAGCTTTCCGCCATCCTGCACGCTCCTAATTCTTTGACCGAGCTAGTTATGGCGCGGAGTATTAGTTACGCTTGACAGAGTGTAAAACAAAACATTTAAATCATAACGACAAATAATTTTGCGGAGAGCACTGTGGATACGGAATTGTTAAAAACTTTCCTGGAAGTTAGCCGAACGCGTCACTTTGGTCGAGCGGCTGAATCGCTCTATCTGACCCAGTCAGCAGTGAGCTTTCGAATCAGACAACTGGAAAATCAACTGGGTGTGAACCTTTTCACCCGCCACAGAAACAATATCCGTTTAACCGCTGCCGGTGAAAAACTACTGCCTTATGCAGAAACGCTCATGAGCACCTGGCAGGCCGCCCGTAAGGAGGTGGCGCATACCTCACGACATAACGAGTTTTCTATCGGTGCCAGCGCCTCGTTGTGGGAATGTATGCTTAATCAGTGGCTGGGACGCTTGTATCAAAATCAGGATGCCCATACAGGCTTACAGTTCGAAGCGCGAATTGCCCAACGGCAGTCTCTGGTAAAACAGCTGCATGAACGCCAGCTTGATCTTCTTATTACCACTGAAGCGCCCAAAATGGACGAACTTAGTAGTCAGTTGCTGGGATATTTCACTTTAGCGCTTTATACCAGTGCCCCTTCAAAACTAAAGGGAGATCTTAATTATCTGCGACTTGAGTGGGGGCCAGATTTTCAACAGCATGAGGCAGGTTTGATCGGTGCTGACGAAGTGCCCATTCTGACAACCAGTTCTGCTGAACTGGCACAGCAACAGATTGCGATGCTTAATGGTTGCACCTGGCTACCCGTCAGCTGGGCGCGTAAAAAAGGCGGCCTGCATACCGTTGTCGATAGCACAACACTTTCACGGCCGCTTTATGCCATATGGCTGCAAAATAGCGATAAAAATGCGTTGATTCGCGATCTTTTGAAAATTAACGTGCTGGATGAAGTGTATTAATATGAATGGCTGGCAAGGATGCCGGTAGAAGGATTTACTTCGGAGAGGGTTATTTCAGATAAAAAAAATCCTTAGCTTTCGCTAAGGATGATTTCTGGCAGGGGCGGAGAGACTCGAACTCCCAACACCCGGTTTTGGAGACCGGTGCTCTACCAATTGAACTACGCCCCTAATTAGGGTGGCGGAACGGACGGGACTCGAACCCGCGACCCCCTGCGTGACAGGCAGGTATTCTAACCGACTGAACTACCGCTCCACCGAATTCTTTTACAACCACCGGTTTTATGAC
>NZ_JBJQJA010000016.1:0-91113 GCF_046487665.1 Escherichia sp. WS1152
TGGTCCCACCTGACCCCATGCCGAACTCAGAAGTGAAACGCCGTAGCGCCGATGGTAGTGTGGGGTCTCCCCATGCGAGAGTAGGGAACTGCCAGGCATCAAATTAAGCAGAAGGCCCAGTCGGAAGACTGGGCCTTTTTGCGCTGGTGCAGAAAAAGGTCGGATGCGACACTGGCTGCGTCTGATCCAGCCTACTCTTGCTTATCCGTTCTGCTTTTGCATCCACTCCACCACAAAATCAGCCAGCCCCTCAACATCATTAATATCCAGTAATGCGACATCAAGATTAAGCGGCACATCACTGGCTACAGCAATAACATGCCTGTCTATCACTAATTCTTCAGGTCGATGTCCGGCTCCATCGCGAAACAGCACAATCTTTGCGATCTC
Source organism: Escherichia sp. WS1152 (assembly GCF_046487665.1). Taxonomy (NCBI): domain Bacteria; kingdom Pseudomonadati; phylum Pseudomonadota; class Gammaproteobacteria; order Enterobacterales; family Enterobacteriaceae; genus Escherichia; species Escherichia sp. WS1152. The sequence goes on from NZ_JBJQJA010000016.1 coordinate 391, forward strand.
TTCATGCTTAAACCCTTCGACCAGAATCAAATCCAGCTTTGAGGTATCCATTCGACTTGCGAGAAACTGTAGATCCAGCTCTTCTTCGTCTGGTGTTTCCGTCATCAAGGCCCATCGTTGCTGGCTGGCAACGATGGTTTGTGCCGCGCCAGCCTTGCGCAGCTCATAGCTATCTTTGCCTGGCTTATCAACATCCATATCATGGTGCGTATGCTTAATCAGCCCTGGACGGATCCCTCTGGCGCATAATGCCGGGATCAGTTGTTTCAAAAGCGTAGTTTTTCCGGTACCACTCCACGCGGCAAAGGCGAGTAACGGTATCATCGTTTTTCCTGCCATCGGGCAAGCTCCTCTGGCGTATTCACGTTAATAAATGCATCTTTATTATCGCTGAAATCAACCGCATGACCGCCAGCCAGACGCATAAATGCCATTACCCGGCGTTCTCCTGCTTGCAGATATTCCAGTAATAAAGGCTCAATTGCGCGGTTTACCAGAGCAATAGTCGGGTGATCGCGTTCACCGTCGTGGACCCACACGACAGGCGCATCTTTGCGCTGATGATTAAGCCGGGCTGCTAAATCCTCGGGAATATAAGGAGTATCGCACGGACAAAACAAAAACCACTCGCCTGCTTCCTGCTGCATTACTGAAAGCATTCCTGCCAGAGGGCCTGGGTAATCCGCCAGTGAATCTTCAATCACTTTCAGACCGCTTGCCTGATAGATTTCCTGATGGCGATTGGCATTAACCACGACGTGAGAGAGCTGCGTCATAAGCGCGTCAGCGACATGTTGCCATAATGGTTTGCCGTTTAATTCAAGCAATCCTTTATCTACGCCGCCCATTCGTCTGGCTTTACCGCCTGCCAGCACAACGCCTGTTATCGTCGTCATCAGATTCACCGATATCGCCTCTTTTATTGTGGGATTGACCCTGCTAACGTGTCTGTCTCAAGAGTAAGGAGCATTACTATGAAATGTAAACGTCTGAATGAAGTTATTGAACTCCTCCAGCCAGCCTGGCAAAAAGAGCCAGACCTTAACCTGTTGCAATTTTTGCAGAAACTGGCGAAAGAGTCAGGTTTTGACGGCGAACTGGCGGATTTGACGGATGACATTCTGATCTATCACCTGAAAATGCGTGATTCCGCGAAAGATGCGGTGATCCCGGGTTTGCAGAAAGATTATGAAGAAGACTTCAAAACGGCGCTGTTACGCGCTCGCGGCGTAATTAAAGAGTAAAAGCTTGTAAGCGGTGCCACCAAAATCATCGTGAAATGATATCCTTCATCATTCGTAATGTTTTCCGGATGATGGGATGAACAACAGCGCTTTTACTTTCCAGACACTACACCCGGATACCATCATGGATGCTCTATTTGAGCAAGGGATCCGGGTGGATTCCGGTCTTACCCCGCTTAACAGCTATGAAAACCGTGTCTATCAATTTCAGGACGAAGATCGTCGACGTTTTGTCGTCAAATTTTATCGCCCTGAACGTTGGACAGCCGATCAAATCCTCGAAGAACATCAATTTGCGTTGCAGTTGGTAAATGATGAAGTTCCGGTCGCAGCACCTGTGGCCTTTAACGGTCAGACTTTATTGAATCATCAGGGATTTTATTTCGCTGTTTTTCCAAGCGTCGGTGGTCGCCAGTTCGAAGCTGATAATATCGATCAGATGGAAGCGGTTGGGCGTTATTTAGGGCGTATGCACCAGACGGGGCGCAAACAGCTTTTTATCCATCGCCCGACCATCGGTCTGAATGAATATCTCATTGAGCCACGCAAGCTGTTTGAGGACGCTACACTGATGCCTTCCGGGTTGAAAGCGGCATTCCTGAAAGCGACAGATGAGCTGATCGCCGCCGTTACAGCACACTGGCGGGAAGACTTCACCGTTCTGCGGCTACATGGAGACTGCCACGCCGGGAATATTCTCTGGCGCGATGGTCCAATGTTTGTTGATCTGGATGATGCACGTAATGGTCCAGCTATTCAGGATTTGTGGATGTTGCTCAATGGCGATAAAGCCGAGCAGCGGATGCAACTGGAAACTATTATTGAAGCTTATGAAGAATTTAGCGAGTTCGACACCGCTGAAATCGGACTGATTGAACCTTTACGCGCCATGCGTTTGGTTTATTATCTTGCCTGGCTAATGCGGCGTTGGGCTGATCCCGCGTTCCCGAAAAATTTCCCGTGGTTAACCGGGGAAGATTACTGGCTGCGACAAACGGCGACTTTTATAGAACAGGCAAAAGTTCTACAAGAACCCCCTTTACAATTAACACCTATGTATTAATCGGAGAGAGTAGATCATGAAAAAGATTTGGCTGGCGCTGGCTGGTTTAGTTTTAGCGTTTAGCGCATCGGCGGCGCAGTATGAAGATGGTAAACAGTACACTACCCTGGAAAAACCGGTAGCTGGCGCGCCGCAAGTGCTGGAGTTTTTCTCTTTCTTCTGTCCGCACTGCTATCAGTTTGAAGAAGTTCTGCATATTTCTGATAATGTGAAGAAAAAACTGCCGGAAGGCGTGAAGATGACTAAATACCACGTCAACTTCATGGGTGGTGACCTGGGCAAAGATCTGACTCAGGCATGGGCTGTGGCGATGGCGCTGGGCGTGGAAGACAAAGTCACTGTTCCGCTGTTTGAAGGCGTACAGAAAACCCAGACCATTCGTTCAGCATCTGATATCCGCGATGTATTTATCAACGCAGGTATTAAAGGTGAAGAGTACGACGCGGCGTGGAACAGCTTCGTGGTCAAATCTCTGGTCGCTCAGCAGGAAAAAGCTGCAGCTGACGTGCAATTGCGTGGCGTTCCGGCGATGTTTGTTAACGGTAAATATCAGCTGAATCCGCAGGGTATGGATACCAGCAATATGGATGTTTTTGTTCAGCAGTATGCTGATACAGTGAAATATCTGTCCGAGAAAAAATAATTCAATGTAAATTACATAAGGCCCGTGAATATTCACGGGTTTTTTTTATTATTTAATAAATATAAATACATTCTGATAATGCGTCCTGCCGCTGGACATTATTTCAGCATAAGCGGATATTTAAAGTTTTGCTGTTTTATCAGGGAATATTTATATGATACATAAGTCAGCTACAGGTGTTATTGTTGCGTTAGCCGTAATCTGGGGTGGTGGCACATGGTACACAGGTACGCAAATTCAGCCTGGTGTCGAAAAGTTTATTAAAGATTTTAACGATGCGAAAAAGAAAGGTGAACATGCCTACGATATGACGTTAAGTTATAAAAACTTTGACAAAGGCTTTTTTAATTCCCGTTTTCAAATGCAAATGACATTCGATAACGGTGCACCCGATCTCAATATCAAGCCAGGCCAGAAAGTTGTATTTGATGTGGATGTTGAGCACGGTCCGTTGCCCATCACAATGTTAATGCATGGTAATGTCATCCCAGCACTGGCAGCGGCAAAAGTGAACTTAGTGAATAATGAACTGACACAACCGCTATTTATCGCCGCGAAAAATAAATCGCCCGTGGAAGCGACATTGCGATTCGCGTTTGGTGGCTCATTCTCTACGACATTAGATGTTGCCCCTGCAGAGTATGGAAAGTTTTCTTTTGGTGAGGGCCAGTTTACTTTTAATGGTGATGGTAGTTCATTGTCTAACCTGGATATTGAAGGCAAAGTCGAAGATATTGTTCTGCAATTATCACCAATGAACAAAGTAACGGCAAAAAGTTTTACCATTGATTCTCTGGCGCGATTAGAAGAAAAGAAATTTCCGGTTGGTGAAAGCGAGTCGAAATTTAATCAGATTAACATTATCAATCACGGGGAAGACGTTGCCCAAATCGATGCTTTCGTTGCAAAAACCAGGCTGGATCGCGTTAAAGACAAAGATTATATCAATGTCAATCTCACCTACGAACTTGATAAGTTAACAAAAGGGAATCAGCAACTCGGTAGTGGTGAGTGGTCATTGATTGCTGAATCTATTGATCTCTCAGCAGTGCGCCAATTTATCATCCAGTATAACATTGCGATGCAGAAGCAGCTTGCTGCACACCCTGAGTTAGCAAACGATGAAGTTGCTCTGCAAGAAGTGAATGCTGCATTGTTCAAAGAGTATTTACCGTTATTACAAAAAAGTGAGCCGACCATTAAACAACCGGTAAAATGGAAGAACGCACTCGGCGAACTAAATGCCAATCTGGATATCAGTATTGCCGACCCAGCCAAATCTTCATCATCCACAAACAAAGATATCAAATCGCTCAATTTTGATGTGAAGTTACCGCTTAATGTCGTCACAGAAACCGCAAAACAGCTTAATTTATCTGAAGGAATGGATGCGGAAAAAGCGCAAAAGCAGGCTGATAAACAAATCAGCGGGATGATGACATTAGGTCAGATGTTTCAGTTAATCACGATTGACAACAATACCGCCTCGCTGCAGCTGCGTTATACACCGGGTAAAGTTGTTTTTAACGGACAGGAGATGAGCGAAGAAGAATTTATGTCTCGTGCCGGACGTTTTGTTCATTAAAATACTCACTCGCCTCTGCTCATTCAGAGGCGAGTAAAACTTACTTATTCTGACGCTGTGATGACATGAGAGACGTCAGAAGCCGGTCTTTTTCCTGCCACAATGAGTTCAGCCATTGCTGAAAATGGCGCTTAAAGCTTTTGTCATTGATGTAGTCGCCATGTAACTCATCGGCAATAGGCTGTAAATCCACATGTACGACAATCCGCGTCAGTTTACCGCTTAACATATCGAAGAACGGCTGACGGTTATTGTCCGGATAACACAGCGTAACATTAAGCAGTTTATCGAATTGTTTACCCAGTACATTTAGCGCCATCGCAATGCCTGCCGCCTTTGGTGGCAACAAGTTTTGAAAAGTGGAGTGGGTTTGCTGATGTTTTTCTTGCGTGAAACGGGAGCCTTCAACGAAATTGACAATGGTGGTGGGATGCAGGCGAAACTTTTCACAAGAACGCCGAGTGGTTTCAACATCTTTACCACGTCGCTCCGGATGACGTAATAAATAAGCGCGGGAATAACGCTTCATAAACGGCATATCCAGCGACCAGCACGCCAGGCCAAGAAATGGCACCCAGGCCAGCTGTTGCTTGAGGAAATATTTATTCATCGGAATGTGCTTACGAAACAGCACGCACAGTACGACAATATCTGCCCAACTACGGTGGTTACAAATAAGCAGATACCAGTTCTTCTTACTTAACCCTTCCAGCCCGTGAACTTCCCATTGCAGGTGTGGGTTCAGATGCAGTAATACCGCCAGACCTTCACACCAGCAATACATCATAAAATCACAAAAACGCGAAACCTTTCGCCAAATGACTGGCACAGGTAGCAATAGTTTTACAATCCCGGCAATGATGATCGGGACGGAACAAAAAATAGTGACCAAAATGGTCAATACGATACTCAGCAAAAGGGTTATCGCAGCGAGTATTCTCGTCATAATGAATTGATTCAAAAGGTTAGCCATAGACAGTGCGCTAAAGAAGCGCAAGGCGCAGATTTTAGCAGAAAACGACCCAAATAACGGATGATCCTTAAGGAGAAAAATAATTCATATCTATCCACATTAGAAAAAATCCCATTATCTCAATTATTAGGGATGGATTTATTTTTAACTGCATGAAAAACAAAGACAAACATCATGCTGTAAAAAGCATGATAATAAATTAAAAGCGATGTAAATAATTTATGCACAAAGTTATCCACATGACGATTTGCGAGCGATCCAGAAGATCTACAAAAGATTTTCACGAAAAGCGGTGAAAAACTCATGTTTTCATCCTGTCTGTGGCATCCTTTACCCATAATCTGATAAACAGGCACGGACATTATGGTTCAGATCCCCCAAAATCCACTTATCCTTGTAGATGGTTCATCTTATCTTTATCGCGCATATCACGCGTTTCCCCCGCTGACTAACAGCGCAGGCGAGCCGACCGGTGCGATGTATGGTGTCCTCAACATGCTGCGCAGTCTGATCATGCAATATAAACCGACGCATGCAGCGGTGGTCTTTGACGCCAAGGGAAAAACCTTTCGTGATGAACTGTTTGAACATTACAAATCACATCGCCCGCCAATGCCGGACGATCTGCGTGCACAAATCGAACCCTTGCACGCGATGGTTAAAGCGATGGGACTGCCGCTGCTGGCGGTTTCTGGCGTAGAAGCGGACGACGTTATCGGTACTCTGGCGCGCGAAGCCGAAAAAGCCGGGCGTCCGGTGCTGATCAGCACTGGCGATAAAGATATGGCGCAGCTGGTGACGCCAAATATTACGCTTATCAATACCATGACGAATACCATCCTCGGACCGGAAGAGGTGGTGAATAAGTACGGCGTGCCGCCAGAACTGATCATCGATTTCCTGGCGCTGATGGGTGACTCCTCTGATAACATTCCTGGCGTACCGGGCGTCGGTGAAAAAACCGCGCAGGCATTGCTGCAAGGTCTTGGCGGACTGGATACGCTGTATGCCGAGCCAGAAAAAATTGCTGGGTTGAGCTTCCGTGGCGCGAAAACAATGGCAGCGAAGCTCGAGCAAAACAAAGAAGTTGCTTATCTCTCATACCAGCTGGCGACGATTAAAACCGACGTTGAACTGGAGCTGACCTGTGAACAACTGGAAGTGCAGCAACCGGCAGCGGAAGAGTTGTTGGGGCTGTTCAAAAAGTATGAGTTCAAACGCTGGACTGCTGATGTCGAAGCGGGCAAATGGTTACAGGCCAAAGGGGCAAAACCAGCCGCGAAGCCACAGGAAACCAGTGTTGCAGACGAAGCGCCAGAAGTGACGGCAACGGTGATTTCTTATGACAACTACGTCACCATCCTTGATGAAGAAACACTGAAAGCGTGGATTGCGAAGCTGGAAAAAGCGCCGGTATTTGCATTTGATACCGAAACCGACAGCCTTGATAACATCTCTGCTAACCTGGTCGGGCTTTCTTTTGCTATCGAGCCAGGTGTAGCGGCATATATTCCGGTTGCTCATGATTATCTTGATGCGCCCGATCAAATCTCTCGCGAGCGTGCACTCGAGTTGCTAAAACCGCTGCTGGAAGATGAAAAGGCGCTGAAGGTCGGGCAAAACCTGAAATACGATCGCGGTATTCTGGCGAATTACGGCATTGAGCTGCGTGGGATTGCGTTTGATACCATGCTGGAGTCCTACATTCTCAATAGCGTTGCCGGGCGTCACGATATGGACAGCCTCGCGGAACGTTGGTTGAAGCACAAAACCATCACTTTTGAAGAGATTGCGGGTAAAGGCAAAAATCAACTGACCTTTAACCAGATTGCCCTCGAAGAGGCCGGACGTTACGCCGCCGAAGATGCTGATGTCACCTTGCAGTTGCATCTGAAAATGTGGCCAGATCTGCAAAAACACAAAGGGCCGTTGAACGTCTTCGAGAATATCGAAATGCCGCTGGTGCCGGTGCTTTCACGCATTGAACGTAACGGTGTGAAGATCGATCCGAAAGTGCTGCACAATCATTCTGAAGAGCTCACCTTGCGTCTGGCTGAGCTGGAAAAGAAAGCGCATGAAATTGCAGGTGAAGAATTTAACCTTTCTTCCACCAAGCAGTTACAAACCATTCTCTTTGAAAAACAGGGTATTAAACCGCTGAAGAAAACGCCGGGTGGCGCGCCGTCAACGTCGGAAGAGGTACTGGAAGAACTGGCGCTGGACTATCCGTTGCCAAAAGTGATTCTGGAGTATCGTGGTCTGGCGAAGCTGAAATCGACCTACACCGACAAGCTGCCGCTGATGATCAACCCGAAAACCGGGCGTGTGCATACCTCTTATCACCAGGCAGTAACTGCAACGGGACGTTTATCGTCAACCGATCCTAACCTGCAAAACATTCCGGTGCGTAACGAAGAAGGTCGTCGTATCCGCCAGGCGTTTATTGCGCCAGAGGATTATGTGATTGTCTCAGCGGACTACTCGCAGATTGAACTGCGCATTATGGCGCATCTTTCGCGTGACAAAGGCTTGCTGACCGCATTCGCGGAAGGAAAAGATATCCACCGGGCAACGGCGGCAGAAGTGTTTGGTTTGCCACTGGAAACCGTCACCAGCGAGCAACGCCGTAGCGCGAAAGCGATCAACTTTGGTCTGATTTATGGCATGAGTGCTTTCGGTCTGGCGCGGCAATTGAACATTCCACGTAAAGAAGCGCAGAAGTACATGGACCTTTACTTCGAACGCTACCCTGGCGTGCTGGAGTATATGGAACGCACCCGTGCTCAGGCGAAAGAGCAGGGCTACGTTGAAACGCTGGACGGACGCCGTCTGTATCTGCCGGATATCAAATCCAGCAATGGTGCTCGTCGTGCAGCGGCTGAACGTGCAGCCATTAACGCGCCAATGCAGGGAACCGCCGCCGACATTATCAAACGGGCGATGATTGCCGTTGATGCGTGGTTACAGGCTGAGCAACCGCGTGTACGTATGATCATGCAGGTACACGATGAACTGGTATTTGAAGTTCATAAAGATGATGTTGATGCCGTCGCGAAGCAGATTCATCAACTGATGGAAAACTGTACCCGTCTGGATGTGCCGTTGCTGGTGGAAGTGGGGAGTGGCGAAAACTGGGATCAGGCGCACTAAGATTCGCCTGAACATGCCCTTTTTTCGTAAGTAAGCAACATAAGCTGTCACGTTTTGTGATGGCTATTAGAAATTCCTATGCAACAACTGAAAAAAAATTACAAAAAGTGCTTTCTGAACTGAACAAAAAAGAGTAAAGTTAGTCGCGTAGGGTACAGAGGTAAGATGTTCTATCTTTCAGACCTTTTACTTCACGTAATCGGATTTGGCTGAATATTTTAGCCGCCCCAGTCAGTAATGACTGGGGCGTTTTTTATTGGGCGAAAGAAAAGATCCGTAATGCCTGATGCGCTATGTTTATCAGGCCAACGGTAGAATTGTAATCTATTGAATTTACGGGCCGGATACGCCACATCCGGCACAAGCATTAAGGCAAGAAAATTATTCGCCGTCCTGCGTTTCTTCTACAGGCTGCATCTCGCTAAACCAGGTATCCAGTTTCTGCCGCAGCTTGTCCACGCCTTGTTTCTTCAACGAAGAAAACGTTTCAACCTGCACATCACCGTTAAACGCCAGTACAGCTTCACGCACCATATTCAATTGCGCTTTACGTGCGCCGCTTGCCAGTTTGTCCGCTTTGGTCAGCAGCACCAGAACGGCGATATTGCTGTCTACCGCCCACTCAATCATCTGCTGATCCAAATCTTTCAGCGGATGGCGAATATCCATTAGCACCACCAGACCTTGCAGGCTCTGACGTTTTTCGAGGTATTCGCCGAGCGCACGCTGCCATTTGCGCTTCATCTCTTCCGGGACTTCCGCATAACCGTACCCAGGCAAGTCAACCAGACGCTTGCCGTCAGCCACTTCAAACAGGTTGATAAGCTGGGTGCGCCCTGGGGTTTTTGAGGTACGAGCCAGGCTTTTCTGGTTAGTCAGCGTGTTCAGCGCGCTGGATTTACCTGCGTTGGAACGGCCTGCAAAAGCCACTTCAATTCCGGTATCGGAAGGTAGGTGGCGAATATCAGGCGCACTCATCACAAAATGCGTCTGTTGATAATTCAAATTAGTCAAAGCGGTCGTCTCCGTCAGTCAAAGCTTTGTGGCGATTATACCTGAACCATAATAAAAGGCGGATTTTTCGGCGTGAGCGTTGTAAGTAAAAGCCATACGCTTTGTGAGACATTGCCGATAGTCTTTATGCGAAATAGCAGAGAAAATTCTGCGATGCATGTCAAATAAGCTATATAAATCAGTGAATTGCTTTTATATAAAACTCTGAAAATGTGCAAATACTGATGGCGGTTGATTGTTTGTTTAAAGCAAAGGCGTAAAGTAGCACCCATAGAGCGAGGACGCTAACAGGAACAATGACTCAGGATGAGGGTCAGGAGCGCCAGGAGGCGAAGACAGAGGATTGTCAGGAAGACAAACGTCCGGAGACGTAATTAAACGGAAATGGAATCAACACGGATTGTTCCGGCTAAAGGAAAAACAGGGTGTGTTGGCGGCCTGCAAGGATTGTAAGACCCGTTAAGGGTTATGAGTCAGGAAAAAAGGCGACAGAGTAATCTGTCGCCTTTTTTCTTTGCTTGCTTTCTGTTAGATTCCGCCGCAAATCTATACTGAATAAAACGGCTAAAAGACGAACCATTATGAAACCATCATCTTCAAACTCACGCAGCAAAGGTCATGCAAAAGCGCGTCGAAAAACACGCGAGGAGCTGGATCAGGAAGCTCGTGATCGCAAGCGTCAGAAAAAACGTCGTGGTCATGCGCCGGGCAGCCGCGCAGCGGGCGGAAACACCACGTCAGGCAGCAAAGGCCAGAACGCACCAAAAGATCCACGTATTGGCAGTAAAACCCCTATTCCATTGGGCGTGACTGAAAAAGTCACCAAACAGCACAAACCGAAGAGTGAGAAACCTATGCTTTCACCGCAGGCGGAGTTGGAATTACTGGAAACGGATGAGCGTCTGGATGCGCTGCTGGAACGTCTGGAAGCAGGCGAAACCCTGAGCGCCGAAGAGCAATCCTGGGTGGATGCTAAACTGGATCGTATTGATGAGTTGATGCAGAAACTCGGCCTCTCTTATGACGATGACGAAGAAGAGGAAGAAGACGAGAAGCAAGAAGACATGATGCGTCTGCTGCGGGGCAACTAACGGATTGCCGCCGTGGGCCTTCCCGTTCTGCTGATAACCCTTCCGGTTATATGTTATCTGGTGTGGTTATTCGTTAAACTACAGCGGTTGTCGCGGCGACAAAAGTGGCTGCGCAACCGGCTGATGACCCGAAACGGGCATCCGCCGGTACGCCGTAGCCGCCAGAGACGCCATCGGAAGGAGTGAGCATGTCTGTACAGCAAATCGACTGGGATCTGGCCCTGATCCAGAAATATAACTATTCCGGGCCACGATACACCTCGTACCCGACCGCGCTGGAGTTTTCAGAAGACTTCGGCGAACAGGCGTTTTTACAAGCCGTGGCGCGCTATCCTGAGCGTCCATTATCTCTCTACGTACATATCCCGTTCTGCCATAAGCTTTGTTACTTCTGCGGTTGCAATAAGATTGTTACTCGCCAGCAGCACAAGGCCGATCAGTATCTGGACGCGCTGGAGCAAGAAATCGTCCATCGTGCACCGCTGTTCGCCGGGCGTCACGTCAGCCAATTGCACTGGGGCGGCGGAACGCCGACGTATCTGAATAAAGCGCAAATCAGCCGCCTGATGAAGCTGCTGCGCGAAAACTTCCAGTTCAATGCCGATGCGGAGATTTCGATCGAAGTCGATCCGCGGGAAATCGAACTGGATGTACTCGATCATTTACGCGCCGAAGGCTTTAATCGCCTGAGCATGGGCGTGCAGGACTTCAACAAAGAAGTGCAACGTCTGGTTAACCGCGAGCAGGATGAAGAGTTCATCTTTGCACTGCTTAACCATGCGCGTGAGATTGGTTTTACCTCCACCAACATCGACCTGATTTACGGCCTGCCGAAACAGACGCCGGAGAGTTTCGCCTTTACCCTGAAACGTGTGGCGGAGCTGAACCCCGATCGTCTGAGTGTCTTTAACTACGCGCATCTGCCGACCATTTTTGCTGCTCAGCGCAAAATCAAAGATGCTGACCTGCCGAGTCCGCAGCAAAAACTCGATATCCTGCAGGAAACCATCGCCTTCCTGACGCAATCGGGCTATCAGTTTATCGGTATGGATCACTTTGCCCGTCCGGATGACGAGCTGGCGGTGGCCCAGCGTGAAGGCGTGCTGCATCGTAACTTCCAGGGCTACACCACTCAGGGCGATACCGATCTGCTGGGGATGGGCGTTTCCGCCATCAGCATGATTGGCGACTGCTACGCGCAGAACCAGAAAGAGTTGAAGCAGTACTATCAGCAAGTGGATGAACAAGGCAATGCGCTGTGGCGTGGTATTGCGCTAACGCGTGATGACTGTATTCGCCGCGATGTGATTAAGTCGCTCATCTGCAACTTCCGTCTGGATTACGCCCCTATTGAGAAACAGTGGGATTTGCACTTCGCTGATTACTTTGCGGAAGATCTCAAGCTGCTCGCCCCGTTAGCAAAAGATGGGCTGGTGGATGTGGATGAGAAGGGAATACAGGTGACGGCGAAAGGTCGCTTGCTGATCCGCAACATTTGCATGTGCTTTGATACCTATCTGCGCCAGAAAGCGCGGATGCAGCAGTTCTCACGGGTGATTTAAATAGTGAATGGCGCTTCGTTTACAAAGTAGAAAACGAAAGCGCCATCAATGTGCTGAGAACAAGATTGCCTGATGCGCTACGCTTATCAGGCCTACAAAACCTGTTGAAAATATTGCTTTTGTAGGCCGGATAAGGCGTTCACGCCGCATCCGGCATGAACAAAGAGCACTTCATCAGCAATCTGAAACTCAACTAAACAGCCCAATCATTGCGGCACACAGCACGGCAGCAACGGCAGTTTGCGGTGTGTGGCTGTCAACTGCGCCACTCGATACCAGATTAATTATTGATTCCAGCATAATGACTCTCCCCGTTTTCCGGGCAAGATCATACTGAACTTATCGGAACAGTAAAGCGCAAAATACCAGCAATTTGCGCTCAATAATCAATCTTTACACACACGCCGTGAATCACTCCATCCCCAGCTCTTTTAACTTACGCGTCAGAGTGTTGCGGCCCCAGCCGAGTAGCCGCGCCGCTTCCTGTTTATGCCCCTGCGTATGTCGCAACGCGGTCGTCAGTAACGTCCGCTCCAGCTCTGGCTGCGCTTCGGAAAGCAGATTTTGATGACCGGAACGCAGCGCTCTGTCTGCCCACTGCGCAAGAAGCGTCGCCCAACTGTCCGGTTGCATTTGCGAAGTACTCTCCGCAACCGTTGATTCAAACAGTTCGCCGGGCAAATCCTGAATCAACACTTCCTGCCCGGCGGCCATCACCGTTAGCCAGCGGCAGGTGTTTTCCAGCTGGCGCACGTTGCCTGGCCACGCCAGACGCGTCAGAGCAGCTTCGGTTTCCGGATGCAGTAACTTCGCTTCTACGCCCAGTTCGCGCGCGGCAACCTGTAAAAAATGGCGCGCCAGACGGGGAATATCTTCCCGACGTTCGCGCAGCGGCGGCAGATGAACGCGGATAACGTTCAGGCGGTGGAACAGATCCTCACGGAACTTACCTTCCTGCACTCGCTGTTCGAGATTCTGGTGAGTGGCAGCGATAATCCGCACATCCACTTTCACCGGCGCATAGCCGCCAACGCGGTAAAACTGACCGTCTGCCAGCACGCGCAGCAAACGCGTCTGCACATCCAGCGGCATATCACCAATTTCGTCGAGGAATAATGTACCGCCATCGGCCTGTTCAAAACGCCCCTGACGAATGGTATTCGCGCCAGTAAACGCGCCTTTCTCGTGGCCAAACAGTTCTGATTCGATCAAATCTTTTGGGATAGCTGCCATATTCAGCGCGATAAACGGCGCTTTGGCGCGCGGACTGTGGCGATGCAGGGCATGAGCGACCAGTTCTTTACCGGTGCCGGATTCGCCGTTAATCAGCACGCTAATAGAAGAACGCGAAAGCCGACCGATAATACGGAACACGTCCTGCATGGCTGGCGCTTCGCCGATGATATCGGTCGTTGGGCCGTTAAGCTGAATATTACGCGGCTGCTGCTGTTCCTGATAATGGCTGATGGCGCGCTCAACCAGCGCCACGGCTTCGTCGATATCAAACGGTTTGGGCAGATAATCAAACGCCCCTTGTTGATAGGCGCTGACGGCAGCATCCAGATCGGAATGTGCGGTCATAATGATGACCGGAAGCATCGGATGGCGCTGTTTAATCTGCTTGAGCAGTGCCAGCCCGTCCATTCCCGGCATACGGATATCTGAAAGCAGCACATCCGGCGTTTTGCTCGCCAGCGCCTCCAGTACCTCCGCGCCGTTCTCAAATGTCGTACAGGTTAAACCCGCTCCAGCGAGCGCACGTTCAAGCACCCAACGGATGGAACTATCGTCATCGACTACCCAGACTATCCCTCGTTGCATAAACGTCACCTTTATTTCCTGATAGGCAGGTAAACCGAGAACTCGGTATGCCCTGGCCAACTGGTAAATTCAATTTTGCCTGAATGCTGATCAATCAAATTACGAGCGATGGATAAGCCAAGCCCGGTGCCACCTTCGCGGCCGCTGACCATCGGGTAAAACAGCGTATCCTGCAAATGAGGCGGAATGCCTGGCCCGTTATCTTCCACATCAATCCGCGCCGCCAGCCGGTAGCGTTCGCCGTGTAAGGTCAGTTGAAACGCGGTGCGGGTACGCAGAATGATTTCACCGCCTTCCGGCCCCAGCGCCTGTAGCGCATTGCGCACAATATTCAGCAAGACCTGTTCAATTTGATCCGGGTCGTGCGCCAGTTCCGGCAGGCTGGGATCGTAATCACGAATCAACCGCACGTTGTCCGGCAGTTCCATCGACACCAGCGTTACCACGCGTTCAGCTACTTTGTGAATACTTTCGGTAACGCGCGTACCGGGCAGCTGCGGCCCCAACAGACGGTCGACCAGATTTCGCAGCCGGTCCGCCTGTTCGATAATCACTTTGGTATATTCGAGTAGTGATGGGTCAGGTAACGCTTTGCTGAGCAGCTGCGCCGCGCCACGTAAACCGCCAAGCGGATTTTTAATCTCATGTGCCAGGCCGCGCACTAAATCACGGGCAGCAACCTGCTGGGCGTGCTGTAGCTGTTCCTGACTTAAGCGGCGCTGGTTATCCATCGGAGCCATCTCCAGCAGGATCATGCCGTCCGGCATACGCTGGGCCGTCACAGAAAGGATATGCGAGCGCCCGTCGATGACCAGCGTCACTTCGTTATCGGTAAAACCTTGCCCCGCCTCCAGACTTTCTTGCATCAGCTCGATATTTAATGAGAAGTAGCTCAACAGTTCCGGTAACGGTGTACCAAACAATTTGCGGGAGCTTTGGGCGAGCAGTTGTTGCGCGGCGGGGTTGGCGTAATGGATCGCCAGGTTGTCATCGATTAACAAAATACTGTTAATCAGCGAGTTGAGGATCTGCCCAGCATCGGGCTGCGTGCCTGTTGCCATAAAGCAGTCTCCTGAACAGGTTGCACCATTTTAGTGCATTATAGCTTTTTACGGATAAAAAGCGCGAAGCATCAGAGAATTGACGGAGAAAAAAGCCCATGCAGAGATGGGCTGAAAGTTTCCACGGCAACTAAATCCCGGCGTTGTTGCGCCGGGTAGTACAACTTCAACTATTAGACGCTGTAGTACAGCTCAAACTCTACCGGATGCGGAGTCATACGCACGCGGTCATCTTCTTCGCGACGCAGAGCGATGTACGCATCAATTGCTTCGTCAGTGAACACGCCACCGGCTTTCAGGAACTCGCGGTCCAGATCCAGTTCGTTCAGTGCTTCTTCCAGAGAGCCTGCAACCTGTGGGATCTCTTTCGCTTCTTCTGGCGGCAGGTCATACAGGTTTTTGTCCATGGCTTCGCCCGGATGGATCTTGTTCTTGATACCATCAAGACCGGCCATCAGCAGGGCAGCAAAGCACAGGTACGGGTTAGCCGCCGGGTCCGGGAAACGTACTTCGATACGACGTGCTTTCGGAGAAGAAACCACCGGAATACGGATAGACGCAGAACGGTTACGCGCAGAGTAAGCCAGCATTACCGGTGCTTCGTAGCCCGGGACCAGACGCTTATAAGAGTTGGTGGTCGGGTTTGCCAGGGCGTTAATCGCTTTAGCGTGTTTGATTACGCCGCCAATGTAGTACAGCGCCTGCTCAGACAGACCTGCGTATTTGTCGCCTGCGAACAGGTTAACGCCGTTTTTAGACAGAGACATGTGGCAGTGCATACCGGAGCCGTTATCACCGAACATCGGTTTTGGCATAAAGGTCGCGGTTTTACCGAAGCGGTGCGCTACGTTGTGCACAACATATTTGTAGATCTGAATTTCGTCAGCTTTTTTGGTCATGGTATTGAAGCGGGTAGCCACTTCGTTCTGACCAGCAGTCGCTACTTCGTGGTGATGGGCTTCAACCACCAGACCCATCTGTTCCATCACCAGACACATTTCAGAACGAATATCCTGAGCAGAGTCTACCGGCGGAACCGGGAAGTAACCGCCTTTCACTGCCGGACGGTGACCTTTGTTACCACCTTCGTATTGGGTGGAGGAGTTCCATGCGCCTTCGATATCGTCGATAGCAACGTGGGAACCAGAGATAGATGATCCGAAACGGATGTCATCGAACAGGAAGAATTCAGGTTCTGGCCCGAACAGTACGGTGTCGGCAATGCCAGTGGAACGCAGGTAATCTTCGGCGCGCTTCGCAATAGAGCGCGGGTCACGGTCATAGCCTTGCAGGGTGCCAGGTTCAAGGATGTCGCAACGGATAATCAGGGTGGAGTCGGCGAAGAACGGGTCAATCACTGCGGTGGATGCGTCTGGCATCAGCACCATGTCGGATTCGTTAATGCCTTTCCAGCCGCCAATCGAGGAGCCGTCAAACATTTTGCCTTCTTCGAAGAATTCAGCATTCACCTGATGAGCAGGGATAGTGACGTGCTGTTCTTTACCTTTGGTATCGGTGAAGCGCAAATCAACAAACTTCACTTCGTGCTCGTTCAGCATCGTCAGTACGTGTTCAGCGGACATACTTTAACTCTCCTGGATTGGTCATTGTCGTCGTGGTAACGAAATCTGCAATTATTTTGGCCGTGTCGCCGTAAAAAAGATAAAGCGAAATCTGTGCCAACTTTTAAATTGCCCCTAAAAGGCGTTATCATGCTTAACATCGTGCAAAAGGGCTGCACCATGATGTGAATGTTGCACCAATATAGTGCTTCAATGGAAACATTAAGCACCATATTGGTGCAATGACCTTTGGATAACCCTTTTTATGCTCCGTGAAAGCGATCACAAAGGGACTCTGCAATACTTGTTTGCGGAGGATGTTTGTGATCCTGTTTTGTAGTGCGATTAATCCGTGTACAATAACGCGCTATTTCTAATGCCTGAGGCAAAGTTGTGATCGAAAAATTGCGTAATATCGCCATCATCGCGCACGTAGACCATGGTAAAACCACCCTGGTAGACAAGCTGCTCCAACAATCCGGTACGTTCGACTCTCGTGCCGAAACCCAAGAGCGCGTGATGGACTCCAACGATTTGGAGAAAGAGCGTGGGATTACCATCCTCGCGAAAAACACCGCTATCAAATGGAATGATTACCGTATCAACATCGTTGATACCCCGGGGCACGCCGACTTCGGTGGTGAAGTTGAACGTGTAATGTCCATGGTAGACTCAGTGCTGCTGGTGGTTGACGCATTTGACGGCCCGATGCCGCAAACGCGCTTCGTAACCAAAAAAGCGTTTGCTTACGGCCTGAAGCCGATTGTTGTTATCAACAAAGTTGACCGCCCTGGCGCGCGTCCTGATTGGGTTGTGGATCAGGTATTCGATCTGTTCGTTAACCTCGACGCGACCGACGAGCAGCTGGACTTCCCGATCGTTTACGCTTCTGCGCTGAACGGTATCGCGGGTCTGGACCACGAAGATATGGCGGAAGACATGACCCCGCTGTATCAGGCGATTGTTGATCACGTTCCTGCGCCGGACGTTGACCTTGACGGTCCGTTCCAGATGCAGATTTCTCAGCTCGATTACAACAGCTATGTTGGCGTTATCGGCATTGGCCGCATCAAGCGCGGTAAAGTGAAGCCGAACCAGCAGGTCACTATCATCGATAGCGAAGGCAAAACCCGCAACGCGAAAGTCGGTAAAGTGCTGGGCCACCTCGGTCTGGAACGTATCGAAACCGATCTGGCGGAAGCTGGCGATATCGTTGCGATCACGGGCCTTGGCGAACTGAACATTTCTGACACCGTTTGCGACACGCAAAACGTTGAAGCGCTGCCGGCACTCTCCGTTGATGAGCCGACCGTTTCTATGTTCTTCTGCGTTAACACCTCGCCGTTCTGCGGTAAAGAAGGTAAGTTCGTAACGTCTCGTCAGATCCTGGATCGTCTGAACAAAGAACTGGTACACAACGTTGCGCTGCGCGTAGAAGAAACCGAAGACGCCGATGCGTTCCGCGTTTCTGGTCGTGGCGAACTGCACCTGTCTGTTCTGATCGAAAACATGCGTCGTGAAGGTTTCGAACTGGCGGTATCCCGTCCGAAAGTTATCTTCCGTGAAATCGACGGTCGTAAACAAGAGCCGTATGAAAACGTGACGCTGGACGTTGAAGAACAGCATCAGGGTTCTGTGATGCAGGCGCTGGGCGAACGTAAAGGCGACCTGAAAAACATGAATCCAGACGGTAAAGGCCGCGTACGTCTCGACTACGTGATCCCAAGCCGTGGTCTGATTGGCTTCCGTTCTGAGTTCATGACCATGACTTCCGGTACGGGTCTGCTGTACTCCACCTTCAGCCACTACGACGACGTACGTCCGGGTGAAGTGGGTCAGCGTCAGAACGGCGTACTGATCTCTAACGGTCAGGGTAAAGCGGTCGCGTTCGCGCTGTTCGGTCTGCAGGATCGCGGTAAGCTGTTCCTCGGTCACGGTGCAGAAGTTTACGAAGGTCAGATTATCGGTATTCATAGCCGCTCTAACGACCTGACTGTAAACTGCCTGACCGGTAAGAAACTGACCAACATGCGTGCTTCCGGTACTGACGAAGCCGTTGTTCTGGTTCCGCCTATCCGCATGACTCTGGAACAAGCTCTGGAGTTCATCGATGATGACGAACTGGTAGAAGTGACCCCGACCTCTATCCGTATTCGTAAACGTCACCTGACGGAAAACGATCGTCGTCGCGCCAACCGCGCACCGAAAGACGATTAATTTCGTTTTTTAGTCATAAAAAACCTGCCAGCGCTGGCAGGTTTTTTTTTACCTGTCGTGAGCGCACACCAATGCGAGTATCTCCCTTATAAGTCTGGGATTACGTCAATAGAGAGCTTTGTCACAATTATCTGCAAAGTCATACGCCGTTAATTGCTTTCTTTTTTGGCGTAAGCGTAAGATGCTTCATCTGGTTTAAACCAAAAGGATTAAACAATGGCGGAGAATCAATCCACCGTAGAAAATGCAAAAGAGAAACTGGATCGGTGGTTGAAAGATGGCATCACCACGCCGGGTGGAAAACTCCCTTCAGAAAGAGAGCTGGGAGAGCTGCTGGGCATTAAACGTATGACGCTGCGCCAGGCGTTGCTGAACCTCGAGGCAGAATCCAAAATCTTCCGTAAGGATCGTAAAGGGTGGTTCGTGACTCAGCCGCGATTTAATTACAGCCCGGAGCTGTCGGCGAGCTTTCAGCGGGCCGCAATTGAGCAAGGGCGGGAACCTTCCTGGGGGTTTACCGAGAAAAGCCGTACCAGCGACATTCCCCAGACGCTTGCGCCACTGATTGCAGTGACGCCATCAACCGAACTCTATCGTATTACCGGCTGGGGGGCGCTGGAAGGACATAAAGTTTTCTATCATGAAACATATATTAATCCTGAAGTTGCCCCAGGTTTTATTGAACAACTTGAAAACCACTCATTTTCTGCAGTCTGGGAAAAGTGCTACCAAAAAGAGACGGTAGTAAAAAAATTGATTTTCAAACCCGTCAGAATGCCGGGCGATATCAGCAAGTATCTTGGCGGTTCTGCGGGTATGCCAGCGATCTTAATTGAAAAGCATCGCGCCGACCAGCAAGGCAATATTGTCCAGATAGATATTGAATATTGGCGATTTGAGGCCGTAGACCTCATCATTAATCTGTAGGTGTTTTATGGTGACAATAAATAACGCAAGAAAGATTCTACAACGTGTCGACACTCTTCCTCTTTATTTACATGCTTATGCCTTTCATTTAAATATGCGGCTGGAAAGAGTGTTGCCTGCTGATTTACTTGATATCGCAAGTGAAAATAATCTACGTGGCGTCAAAATCCATGTTCTGGATGGCGAGCGTTTTTCTCTTGGTAATATGGACGATAAAGAACTCTCTGCCTTTGGGGATAAAGCCCGCCGTCTGAACCTTGATATTCATATTGAAACCAGCGCCTCAGATAAGGCATCTATTGACGAAGCCGTCGCCATTGCGTTGAAAACTGGGGCATCGTCCGTACGTTTTTATCCACGTTATGAAGGTAATTTGCGCGACGTATTATCGATCATCGCTAACGACATTGCCTATGTACGGGAAACGTATCAGGACAGCGGCCTGACTTTTACGATCGAACAGCATGAAGATTTAAAAAGCCATGAGCTGGTGTCGCTGGTCAAAGAAAGTGAGATGGAATCTCTTTCCTTACTGTTTGATTTTGCGAACATGATCAATGCAAATGAGCATCCCATCGACGCTTTAAAAACGATGGCGCCGCATATTACCCAGGTCCATATCAAAGATGCCTTGATCGTTAAAGAACCGGGTGGCCTGGGTCATAAAGCCTGTATTTCAGGTCAGGGTGATATGCCGTTCAAAGCGTTATTAACGCACCTTATATGCCTGGGTGATGATGAGCCGCAGGTGACGGCATATGGCCTGGAAGAAGAGGTTGATTACTATGCGCCGGCGTTCCGCTTTGAAGACGAAGATGATAATCCGTGGATCCCTTATCGCCAGATGAGTGAAACACCATTGCCAGAAAATCATTTACTGGATGCGCGGTTACGTAAAGAAAAAGAAGATGCAATTAATCAGATAAATCATGTGCGTAACGTACTACAACAAATCAAACAAGAGGCAAACCATCTTCTGAACCACTAATAAGTTTTAACTCATACGCAGTTAATAAAACCATTCCATATGAATGGTCGGTATCTTATTGCCTTTAAAACAGTGATTTTAAAAATCGCTTAGGGGATGTTATGCTCACGAAAAAGAAATGGGCGTTATTTAGTCTATTAACATTGTGTGGCGGTACAATTTATAAATTACCGTCGCTGAAAGATGCGTTTTATATCCCGATGCAGGAATATTTCCATTTGACCAATGGTCAAATTGGTAATGCTATGTCGGTAAACTCATTTGTCACGACAGTGGGTTTTTTTCTGTCTATTTATTTTGCCGATAAACTACCGCGCAGATACACCATGTCATTCTCACTCATTGCGACAGGATTACTGGGTGTTTATTTGACGACAATGCCGGGGTATTGGGGCATCCTCTTTGTCTGGGCGCTATTTGGCGTTACTTGCGACATGATGAACTGGCCGGTCTTGCTCAAGTCGGTAAGTCGATTGGGCAATAGCGAACAACAAGGTCGGTTGTTTGGCTTCTTCGAAACAGGGCGTGGCATTGTCGATACCGTGGTGGCATTTTCTGCGTTGGCAGTATTTACCTGGTTTGGCAGTGGCTTATTGGGTTTTAAAGCAGGCATCTGGTTCTATTCCCTTATTGTGATTGCCGTAGGCATTATTATTTTCTTTGTCCTGAATGACAAAGAAGAGGCACCGTCCGTTGAGGTGAAAAAAGAAGACGGAGCATCGCAAAACACCAGTATGACCTCGGTGCTGAGAGACAAAACCATCTGGCTTATCGCTTTTAACGTCTTCTTCGTTTACGCGGTTTACTGTGGCCTGACATTCTTCATTCCATTCCTGAAAAACATCTATCTATTGCCCGTTGCGCTGGTGGGGGCTTACGGCATCATTAACCAATACTGTCTGAAAATGATTGGTGGACCGATTGGTGGCATGATTTCAGATAAGATCCTGAAATCGCCGAGTAAATATCTATGCTACACCTTTATCATCAGTACCGCTGCGCTCGTACTGTTGATTATGCTGCCGCACGAAAGTATGCCGGTCTATTTAGGGATGGCATGTACGCTGGGCTTTGGCGCGATAGTCTTTACACAGCGAGCCGTATTTTTTGCACCTATCGGCGAAGCAAAAATTGCTGAAAATAAAACAGGCGCGGCGATGGCGTTGGGTAGCTTTATTGGTTACGCTCCGGCGATGTTCTGCTTCAGTCTGTATGGCTACATTCTGGATTTAAATCCGGGGATTATTGGCTACAAAATCGTGTTTGGCATTATGGCCTGCTTCGCATTCTGTGGTGCGGTGGTTTCCGTAATGCTGGTTAAGCGAATTAGCCAACGTAAGAAAGAGATGCTGGCGGCTGAAGCTTGATTAATGGCCGGATGTGCTTAATCCGGCCAACGAAAACCGTATCAACCGTAGGCCGGATAAGGCGTTTACGCCGCATCCGGCAGTTTCACATCAGAAGAAATACTTCGTCCCGATACGAATCTGGTTTTGCTCGCGGTGGTACGGTTCGACATTACGATCTAACCAACGTAATTCGAAATAAGGCAGCCAGTGTTCATTAATGCGATAACGGAAGGTATTAGTGATTTCCCAGTGATGATCTTTTCCATTGCTGCTATTAAAGTCATTTACGCGTATGAAATAATGTGGCTCAAATGTATAGGAAAATTTATCGGTGATTTTAAAATTCCAGTAGGTGCCAATTTCATAGGTGTCATTATTATCCAGTTCCCCGCTCAAATCTGTTGAACTATAGTTATTATGGTTATAGCGATTTCGTACTGTCAGATTAAACCATGGTACAAATTTATAGTTGACGTCCAGATACACTGCACCACCCGAACCGATACTCTTATCATTAATTAAGCCACCGGGCTGGATGGTTAATTTATCGGTTGGTTTGAATAAAGGATACCAACCTTCAATTTCATTATAGCCATGTTTTAGTTCATCTTCTCGCTGAAAGGTGTAGGTATTGGTTAACATAATACCCGCGCCCATATCGAAGTTATAACCCACACGTAGCATAACCTCGCCCTGATCGGAGGCAAGATTATATGCCTCCCTGTTTTCGACGTATGCGCCAGCAAATACCGAGGCAGAGGTCAGAGAAGATAATAAAATTATTGCATTAATCTTTTTCATAATAAGTCCATTTTTTAAACGTAGGGAGGCCGCCACCCACCAGGATGGAAATAGCGGCTATTGACATTTATAACGTTACGGAAGCCGTTTTTTCCTCTGTCGCCATCTCTTTATTTTTGCGTTGGTTGATTTCCTCAATAATCAATGCAAACCGTTTTTCATTGAGTGTGTAAAAGAATCCCATCGTCAATGCAGCAATAATTGCCAGTGCACAAGGCCAGATAAAAATGAGCTGACGCAAACCCTGTAATGTCGCATCGCTTTGCGCGATGTTGGGAACATAACCAATTTGCGTCAGCATAATGCCTGGCAAGAAGCCAGCAAGTGCGGCAGAAATTTTACGAAAGAAGGTATAACCGGTATAAACAGAACCTTCGGCACGAATACCGGTTTTCCATTCACCGTAATCTACGGTATCTGGTACCAGTGCCCAGTTCAGGCTGTTTACAAAGGCCGTGCCAAAAAAGGCGACACAAGAGAACATGACGAAAGTGAAAGAGTTACTTCCCCAGAAATAATTCAGTATATCACCCACCGCCCACAGCACCATGCCAGCTAAATAAACCTGTTTTTTACCAAAACATTTTACAGTTACTGGCACCAGTAATACGCCGACGAGGATGCATCCCATACTGAAGAATCCCATCCACGACAATAAATTAATATCATTCAGCACATACTGGGTGTAATAGACCTGAATCGCCAGTTTGATATTAAATGCCGCCAGAGTACACAGGTTAGCAATGCATAAAACCAGCAATGGTGGATTACGAAATATCGCGCAAAAAGATTTGAGAATACTGGCTTTATGTCCGGTTGGCGCTGTGTCCACATAATGCTCTTTGACGCCTCTGTAGCACAGCATCATAAAAATAAAGCCGCCAATGGAGAACATAAGTGCCGCACAGGCATAACCGACGGTTGAGTCAGAAAAAAGCGACTGCAACGGAATAAACGCCACGGTACAAATCAATAGCCCTATGGTTGCACCACCCTGGCGGTAAGCCGCGAGCTGCGCGCGCTCATTCGGGTTTTTGGTAATTGCCGGGATCATCGCACCATACGAGCAGTTCATCAGACTGTATGAAAGTCCAAACATCATAAACAGCGCGGTGGCAATCGTCGTTTTAACCGGCAAACAAAAGGTGGTGGCGATAAACTGGAGCGTTGCAATTAACGCCGCCGGAACTGCTGCATATAAAATAAAGGGACGAAATTTGCCTTTAGGCCCAATATTTTTCCGCGAGTCGAGTAAAAATCCGGTGAGCATATCGGTAAACGCGGTAAAAAACTTCGCCACCAGAAAGATAATCCCGCCATAGTAAGCAGGCATCCCTAATTCATCGGTATAAAATTTGAGGAGATACAGAGTACCGATGCAGAGCATTAAATTCGAACCGACGTCGCCCATACCATAGGCGATTTTTTCCCGCAGATTCAGTTTTAATGTCAGTGGATTATGGTCAGACATAATCACTCCTTATAACGCCCCGCAGGGCGTCGTTTATTATTATTACGCCGTGCGTTTACGGGCTTCTATCTCTTCCACAATGCGGACATACATCTTCTCGTTCAGGCTGTAGAAGCAACCCATCGCCACAATGGTGACTACCGCCAGTGCGCTTGGGTAGATGAAGATCAACTGGCGTAACCCTTCAATGGTGTGGTCAGCCTGTGCGACGTTCGGCACATAGCCAATTTGCGTCAGCATCCAGCCGGGGAAGAAACCAGCCAGCGCCTGAGACACTTTGCGAAAGAAGGTGAAGCCGGTGTAGACCGTGCCTTCCGAACGCACGCCGGTGCGCCACTCGCCGTACTCGACGGTGTCGGAAACCAGCGCCCAGTTCAGGCTGTTAACAAACGCTGAGCCGAAGAACGCCAGGCAGGAGAACGCCACAAAGCTGACCGAGCCGCCGCCGAAGAAATAGTTGAGCAGATCGCCCAGCACCCAAATCAGCAGGCCGCCGATATAGACCTTCTTCTTACCAAAACGTCTGACTGCGCCAGGCATCAGGAACACGCCGATGAAAATACAGCCCATGCTGAAAAATCCCATATACGACAACAGGATGGGATCGTTAAGTACGTACTGGGTGTAATAGACCTGAATGGCGAGCTTGACGTTAAACGCCCCTAAGGTGCAGAGGTTGGCAATACACAGAATGAACAGTGGGCGGTTACCGGCAATTGCGCGGAAAGATTGCAATAGGCCAGGCTTTTGCGCCGGATTGGTTGGTTGGGTTTCGACATAACGCTCTTTCACGCCTGAGTAGCAGATCCACATAAACAGCAGGCCGAACAGTGAAAACAGCGTGGCGGCGAAGATATAGCCAAGTTGCTGATTACCCTCGATAAGATTCATCACTGGCACGAATCCCACCGTGCACAGCAGCAGGCCCAGCGTAGCGCCGCCCTGACGCCATGCCGCCAGTGAGGCGCGTTCGTTGGGGTTTTTGGTGATAGCGGGAACCATTGCGCCGTAGGAGCAGTTCATCATGCTGAAAAACAGTCCGTAAAGCATAAACAGAATAGTGGCCATCACCGTTTTACCGGTGACATCAAACGGTGTGCCGACAAAGTTGGCGATCGCCAGTAAGGTGACCGGGAATGACGCATACAGAATAAAAGGACGGAACTTACCTTTTGGACCGATCTTGCGTCGGGAATCCAACATAATGCCGGTACCCATATCGGTAAACGCAGTAAAGAATTTTGAAATCAAAAAGATAATGCCGCCATAGGTGCCTGGCAGCCCCAGAACGTCGGTATAAAACTTCAAAAGATAAAGCGTACCGATATCCAGCAGGATGTTAGAGGCCAGGTCGCCAATACCGTAAGAGAGTTTCTCTTTAAAGGGCAGGCGTAAAGTTGCTGGATCTTCCGTTGTGATGTGACTCATCGATGTTCTCCCTTTGCCCATGAGTTTCCCCACGGGCGGATGTGATTAGATGCTTTTTAACGACGCGAACAGTGCCGCCCATTCGCTATCGGCGCGATAAAAGACCGGCGGCTTGCCGATGGGCGCATTAACGGTAACTTCCCCGCCCCGGAACGCTTCACCCGTCCAGGCGTGGACCCAGTTATCCTCCGGCAGATAGAGCGTCCAGTCGCTACGGCCTTCTTCATGCACCGGAGCGACCAGAATGTCGCGACCTAACAGGTACTGATATTTCAGGGTGTAAGTGTGCGCATCGTCTTCGTAATGCAGGAACAGCGGGCGCATAACCGGCAGGCCGGACTTCGCATTCAGCGCGACAGCCTCTTTCAGGTAAGGTTTCAGGGTGGTGAAGACGGAGGTCATACGGGCAAAATGGGCGATAGTTTCTGCGTCGCCGTCAAACTGCCAGTTGTCGCCAGGACGGTTACCTTCGTGGGTGCGCATCATCGGCGTGAAGGCGCTGAAATCGCACCAGCGCAGCAGCAGCTCTTTGCTGCGCTTCATCTCAAACAGGGTGGTGTAACCGCCAATGTCGCTGTGGTGCAGGCCATGTCCGGTCATTGCCAGCGACAGCGCCGCCGGGACAACCGACGCCAGGCCATCGTCGAGACTCCAGTCGACGTTCTGGTCGCCCGCCCACATCATGGTGGAGTATTTCTGGCTACCGGTAGAACCGGCGCGCATAAAGAAAAGGATCTCGCCGAGCTTGCCCGTTTCTTCAAGGGCTTCGTAGTTACACTTCGCCCACAGCGCAGGCCAGGCGTTATGCATAATTTCGGCACTGACGCCGTTATGCAGGTACGTGTCGGTGGGCAGATACTCGCCGAAGTCAGCCATCCAGCCGCCGCAGCCGAGTTCAATCATGTTCTTTTTGATCACTTCCTTGAACCAGGCGTAGGCTTCTGGATTAGTGAGATCGACAACGCCGCCGTAAAACTCGCCAAACTCCACCAGATAGTCACCGCCAGAGGCATCTTTTGCCAGATAGCCGTGTTGTGCCGCTTCTTCGCAGAGATCTTTATCGCTGGCAACATACGGGTTGATATAGGCCAGGAACTGCACGCCCTCCTGATTCCACTGCTTAATGCGTGAATCCAGTTGCGGGTAGTTTTCGCTGTTCCACTTCCAGTTCCACATCACGCGTTTGCCAAAAGAGGTCATACGAATACCGGACCAGTCCTGCGCCCAGATGCCGTTGACCTTCACGCCCGCGTTACGCATGGTGTCCAGTTTCTTCTGGCACACTTCCGTCCCGCCCTGAATGCCGAGCGTTACTCCGTCATAAATCCAGTCGGGCAGTTCTGGCTGGCGTCCCAGCAGGGCGGTTAATTTTTCCAGCAGGGAAATGTATGTGTCAGCACATTCAAAACGCAGCGTTGCTTTGTCTTCCCACAGCGCCAGTTCATGGTATTCCGGGGCACTAAAGTCGAAGTTCATATAGCAACTGTTATCAACATGGCAGTAATACTTCTGCGTGCTGACAAACGTAGGCTGTGGGAAGAAAGTCCAGTAATAGTCGCCGCCCGCATTTTCTTTGCAGTCGGCCTGCCAGGTGACATAGGTTTGTTTGTTGCGACCAACGCCTTGTTCACTGGTCCATAGCGGGAACGGTTTGCCACGCAGATCGAAGTAGGAAAACTGTTCGCCGCAGCCGTAGATATGGTCCTCTGGTTGAGCGGCAAGGCGCAGCCAGATACGGTTGTGGTTAAGGTTGTCGTTTTGTAGTTCCAGCAATAAACGGCCCTGATCGTCGGCAGAGATATTCAGCGTGGCGCTAATGTCAGAACCACGGCTGAAATGAATTAACCAACCATCCGGTGACTGGCTGACGATGGCGTCGGTAAGCGCAATTTTCTCCTGTAGTTTATCTTTAATGCTGAAATTACCGCGGAACATATCGATATCCGCTATACCTGAGCCAATCCATAAACAAGGATTATCTTTGCTATGGGTTAAAATAAGACGTTGTTGAAAATGTAGGGTAAAACTGTCGTTATTCTGATGAAATTGAAAATCTAATAACTGTGGACGTGGCGTATCCATAACTAATCTCCATAGAGTTGAGAACGAGATTGTTGCCTTCCTGTTATTACAGGCTTATGTAAAATGATTCTCATAAAACTGATATATAAAAACTTTACAGAAGCTGAGCTGTTTTTAACTTAATAAATTGAAGATACATAATGTTGCCTTTAGCGAGTGAAATGTTCTTCAATGATTTTGACTGCTAATCAATACAAGTTATTTTCTCTGTCCGTAAATGTTAAAAAACAGGCGGTGCGGTTTTCCTGGTTCCAGTAATAATAAGTCGATACCTGAATTAAAGGCGTTAGGCGGGCAACTCATAGGTTCAACTGCCAGTCCCTGACGCTGTAATTTTTCACCGCTATAAATTTGTACCCAGGGTTGATCGCAACAAAGGCTAACCGAAAGCGCCTGTTGTGGATGGGTAATGGTTATTTCCCACAGATCATTAGCGGTTTTAAAGGTGTGGTCGATTTTTGTCGCGGCTATTGTTTTCGCCTGCGTGAAATTTAAATCCAGCTCATCAACGTGGTGAAGCGTTGTCGGATTTACGTGTTCATCAACGGCATAAACCTGGTTTGCCGGAAGCTGGAACAGATATTCATCAACAGATGTTAAGTTGCAGGTTAAATAAGGATGAATACCCACGCCATAAGGCGCTGCGACAGTGCCGATATTCTGGCTTGCGATCTCAACGGAAAGACCCGTGTGTGCGTTGAGCGAATAAACAACTTGTGAAGCCAGCATAAACGGATAGCCGTAACTGGGCGGCAGAAAAGCTGTCAGGGTAACGCTGGTGGCGGTTAATTCACTAATTTGCCAGTCTCGCCAGGCAAGCAGCCCGTGAATAGCGGCTTTTGAACTATGTTCATTAATGGGTAACTGATATTCCTGCCCCTGATAGCGGTAACAGCCGTTGGCGATCCGGTTCGGCCACGGAATAAGCACTTTACCCAGATGCGCCAGCGGCATCTCTTCGGGTTTGTGCGGGATGACTAAATGACAACCCTGAAAGGTTAATTCAGCCAGACCAGCACCGACGGTCACAATGGTCGCGTGATAATCCCCCGCGGCAAGTGAAACGGTCTGTCCACTGCAATGCATATTGGTGATTTGCATACAAGGCACCTTAATTAACGACATACAGCCTCCCGTGAGGCTGATGTCAAACCCAAAAACTGCACCGGACGGTCCCCTCGCCCCTTTGGGGAGAGGGTTAGGGTGAGGGGAAAACCCGCACCCTATTTTCAGATCAGTTATTTCGCATTAATATCCAGCAGACCCGCTGCAACCGCTGGAGCCATGCCGGGCGCTAACGGGATACGCGGGATCACCAGGCAATGCAGCAGGTGATAAATATCCTGTTTGCCGTCCCAGACTTTGGTGGTGACCTTATTGTCCGCATCCAGCTCCTGCCACCAGGAACCATTTTCATAGTCCATCAGGTACTTAATGCAGTACTCCCACCATGTTTGATACCAGGTTTCATACTGGCGATCGCCAGTGACGGTGTAGAGCGCGTAGGCCGTACCCATTGCTTCGACGATAGGCCAACGTACACGTTCGCGGACCACCGGTTTTCCTTCCCAGTCAACGGTATAAACAATCCCGTCCGCGCCATCGGGTGCCCAGGCATCGCGCACGGTGGCGTTAAACAGACCTTTGGCATCTTCTAGCAGCCATGCTGGTGGTTGTTCGCAACGGGCTTCCAGGGCAGCATGGATGTGCAGCATTAAACGGCCCCATTCGATCCAGTGGCCTGGTGTACCTCCGAACGCGCGGAAGCGATGCGCCGGGTTATCTTTGTTGTAATCCGGCAGCGGATTCCACTGGGTATCGAAGTGTTCGTTAACGCGATAATGATTATTTCTGGCGACGTCGTGGATAATCACGGAAGCCACGCGAATCGCGCGATCCAGCCATTTTTTGTCGTGAGTGACGTCATAAACAATCAAGAAAGCTTCCACCGCGTGCATATTGGCATTGCCGCCGCGGTACTCTTCGGTTTTGCTGAAGGCTTCGTCCCAGGATTCCAGGCACATCTGCTCTTCTTCGCTCCAGAAATATTTCTCGATAATTTCAATGGTGTAATCGAGCAGCTTGCGCGCTTCCGGGTGACCCGTTGTGACGGCGCTGGCGGCACCCAGCAGAGCAAAGAAGTGTTGATAGCCCTGTTTGGAGGCATCCACCACGCCCTCGTCATTCACGCAGGCATACCAGCCGCCATATTTTTTATCACGCAGTGCGCCGTTCATGGCTTTGATACCGTGATCAACCAACGAGTAAGCGCC
Organism: Escherichia sp. WS1152; assembly: GCF_046487665.1. Lineage (NCBI taxonomy): Bacteria > Pseudomonadati > Pseudomonadota > Gammaproteobacteria > Enterobacterales > Enterobacteriaceae > Escherichia > Escherichia sp. WS1152. The sequence continues at coordinate 30,696 of NZ_JBJQJA010000016.1, forward strand.
AGGTCGACCCATCGCCGCAGCAACGGAATAAACGTGTAACATACGAGCGGTGATCCACAGATGGGTGCCCATCTCTTCTTTGATTTGCCCTTTATTGCCTAACCAGCCAAAACCAGTCGGCACTACTGAATTTTTACCAAAATCAAAGATGCGGTCGGTTTCCTGTTCCAGCCAACGGTTGTGGCTTAGGGTGTTAAACCATTTCATTCCTTTTATCCTCATCTTAGCGGCGTTTAGCCATCATTTCGTCGACGATATCGCCAAGTTGTTGTAATTTCGGTGCGCAAACGTCACGCAGCATCAGCTCGTTGTCTGGTAAACCGACGACCGATGCCCAGACTGCACGGCCTGCCAGGAATCCCGATGCGCCCGCCGTCATTGCCACGCGTACGGCACGCGGGAACAGTTTTTCGTCGACACCGGAAGAGAGGATCACCCATGGCATATTGATATGGTCATTCAGACGTTGTGAAGCACAGAGAAGCTCTTGTTGCGGACCTTTGCCATAAAGCGGCATTTCAACTTTGTAGAGGTCAGCGCCACTGTCGCCCAGCTCTTTGGCGGCATCGATGATCGCTTGTTCGCGATCGAATTTATCGCCACGACGCGGTGGGCGGACGACTGGCTCAATGATGCTTACCAGACCGTGTGAGTGGCACAGTTCGTTGAACTCTTTCACCATATCCAGACGTTGCTGCGCATCTTCATCACTACGCCACAGCACCAGCAGTTTTAAGGCTTTGCCACCGTCTTGTTTGATCTGTAGCGGATTGATTTTGCGGTCAATAACCACGCTATCGACCGGAATACCGTTGCCAGGAATGAACTCATCGGCGGCGACAATCATGGCGCAACTTTTGGCAATCGCGTTTTGCTCAACCACCTGGCGGTAGCAGAATTGTTGATCTACCAGAATCGCCGAGGCATAAGGCGAGAGGGCCTTTGCAGCGTTAACTTTGAAATCAGTTAAAACGCTATCGGCTACCGGAGCGGGTGCCCCAGCCGCGGCAAACATCATGCGCATGGCTTCGCGCTGATCGACCGCCAGCATGGCAAAACCGCCCGATGCGCGCGTAATGTCGTTGATGGTGTACTTATTCATTCATTTATTCCTTTATCCAGTCGTTACATTTTTACTTTGGCAGTCATCCCGGCACTGACACGGACCTGTTCCAGAATGGCGGACCAGTCCTGGCGACCGCGACCCGCTGCGCGCGCCTGGCTATAAACCTCCCGTGAGGCGGCCCCCAGCGGCATTGGCACATGCAGCTGGTTGGCGACATCAAGGGCGATGCCAAGATCCTTATGGGCAAGATCGATCATGAAGGCGGGAGAAAGATCTCCGCTGAGGACTTTGTTTGGCCAGGAAGTGGTGAAGTGACCTTTACCGGCGGCGGTACCGCTCATCACTTTGACGGCAACATCGAAGGGAAGATTCAGGGCTTCGCACAAAACGGCGGCTTCTGCCGAAAGCGCATTGAGCGCGATGCTCATGTAGTTGTTGATGAGCTTAACGCGGATCCCCATGCCCGGACCGCCAGAGTTGATCAACTCACTGCCCATCGCCATCAGGATCGGTGTGGCACGTTCAACTTGTTCAGCGGTGCCGCCAGCCAGCAGTAACAGAGTACCGGTAATGGCATTTGCAGAAGTACGGCCTACCGGAACATCCATCATGCTGAAGCCTTTGGCTTGCATATCGGCAATCAATTTATCGGTTTGCAGCGGATGGATGGTGGACATATCAATGACCAGCGCATCGGTAGATAAGCCTTCGCAAACGCCGTTTTCACCGAACAACACGTTGCGCACCAGATCGCCATTCGGCAACATGGTAATGATAAATTCGGCATCTTTAGCGGCCTGCGCCGGGTTGGCGGCGGGAGTCGCACCTTTGTCTACCAGATGCCGCACAGCTTCGGCGTTCACATCAAAGACGCGAAGTTGATGCCCTTGCTGCAATAAATTGCTCGCCATTGGCGAACCCATTTGTCCTAAACCGATAAACGCGATTGCTGCCATAACCCTCTCCTGAATACAGTGATGTCACTTTTTGTCATTTATGACATGCTTTGCTTGTCTGTTTTTGATCGTATTTGTAATTTATCGTCAAAAAATTGACAGCCGTCACTTTTTAAACAATTGGTGAAATTAAAATGAACGCATCCCAAAATGTTTAAGGAATGACCATGATTCGTGTTGCTTGTGTAGGTATAACCGTGATGGATCGCATCTATTACGTGGAAGGGTTACCGACGGAGAGCGGTAAATACGTGGCGAGAAATTATACGGAAGTTGGTGGCGGGCCAGCGGCGACGGCAGCGGTTGCGGCGGCAAGGCTGGGGGCGCAGGTCGATTTTATTGGTCGCGTAGGTGATGACGACACGGGCAACAGCCTGCTGGCAGAGCTGGAATCCTGGGGCGTTAACACCCGTTACACCAAACGGTATAACCAGGCGAAATCTTCGCAATCCGCCATCATGGTGGATACCAAAGGCGAGCGGATAATCATTAACTACCCCAGCCCGGATCTGCTGCCTGACGCAGAGTGGTTGGAGGAAATTGATTTCTCTCAGTGGGATGTTGTGCTGGCAGATGTACGCTGGCACGACGGCGCTAAAAAAGCCTTCACCCTGGCCCGTCAGGCGGGTGTGATGACCGTTCTGGACGGGGACATTACGCCGCAGGATATCAGTGAGCTGGTGGCATTAAGCGATCACGCGGCCTTTTCAGAACCGGGTCTGGCGCGCTTAACGGGCGTGAAAGAGATGGCCAGTGCGCTAAAACAGGCACAAACGCTCACAAATGGTCATGTCTATGTGACCCAGGGTAGCGCAGGCTGCGACTGGCTGGAAAATGGTGGGCGTCAGCATCAACCGGCCTTCAAAGTTGATGTGGTAGATACCACAGGTGCGGGTGATGTTTTTCACGGCGCTTTGGCGGTGGCGCTGGCAACAAGTGGGGATTTAGCGGAGTCAGTCCGCTTCGCCAGCGGTGTAGCGGCGTTAAAATGCACACGTCCCGGTGGACGAGCCGGGATCCCTGACTGTGATCAAACCCGATCTTTTTTGTCACTTTTTGTATAAAATGCCAGGGTGATGGTTTTTCGAGGAATTTTCATGAGCCTTACCGAACTAACCGGTAACCCGCGGCACGACCAACTCCTCATGCTGATCGCCGAGCGTGGGTATATGAATATTGATGAGCTGGCAAATCTGCTGGATGTCTCCACGCAGACGGTCCGCCGGGATATTCGTAAATTAAGCGAGCAAGGCCTGATTACGCGCCATCACGGTGGCGCGGGTCGGGCTTCCAGCGTCGTTAATACGGCGTTCGAGCAGCGTGAGGTTTCGCAAACCGAGGAAAAAAAAGCGATTGCCGAAGCGGTGGCAGACTATATTCCTGATGGTTCAACAATATTTATCACCATTGGTACGACTGTTGAGCATGTTGCCCGGGCGTTACTTAACCATAATCATTTGCGGATAATCACCAACAGCCTGCGTGTGGCGCATATTCTTTACCACAACCCGCGCTTTGAAGTGATGGTGCCCGGCGGTACGTTGCGCTCTCATAATAGCGGGATCATTGGCCCTTCAGCGGCGTCCTTTGTGGCTGATTTTCGTGCTGATTATCTGGTAACAAGCGTTGGGGCGATTGAGAGCGATGGCGCGTTGATGGAGTTTGATGTAAACGAAGCTAACGTGGTGAAAACGATGATGGCGCACGCGAGAAATATTCTGCTGGTCGCCGATCACACTAAGTATCATGCTTCGGCGGCGGTTGAAATTGGTAACGTGGCACAGGTCACTGCGCTCTTTACCGACGAGCTGCCGCCCGCTGCGCTAAAATCACGCTTACAAGACAGCCAAATTGAAATCATTCTTCCCCAGGAAGACGCGTAGATTTTTGTGACCGTTAACCTGGCTTCATACCTTGCCACATAGCCAAACCCATCCTTTCCCGCTACAGTTAATTTCTTGTGGCGCGAAAGGAGGCAAAAATGCTCTATATCTTTGATTTAGGTAATGTGATTGTCGATATCGACTTTAACCGTGTGCTGGGAGCCTGGAGCGATTTAACGCGTATTCCGCTGGCATCGCTTAAGAAGAGTTTTCATATGGGGGAGGCGTTTCATCAGCATGAGCGTGGGGAAATTAGCGACGAAGCGTTCGCAGAGGCGCTGTGTCATGAGATGGCTCTACCGCTAAGCTACGAGCAGTTCTCTCACGGCTGGCAGGCGGTGTTTGTTGCGCTGCGCCCGGAAGTGATCGCCATCATGCATAAACTGCGTGAGCAGGGGCATCGCGTGGTGGTGCTTTCCAATACCAACCGCCTGCATACCACCTTCTGGCCGGAAGAATACCCGGAAATTCGTGATGCTGCTGACCATATCTATCTGTCGCAAGATCTGGGGATGCGCAAACCTGAAGCACGAATTTACCAGCATGTTTTGCAGGCGGAAGGTTTTTCACCCAGCGATACGGTCTTTTTCGACGATAACGCCGATAATATAGAAGGAGCCAATCAGCTGGGCATTACCAGTATTCTGGTGAAAGATAAAACCACCATCCCGGACTATTTCGCGAAGGTGTTATGCTAAAAACCATTCAGGACAAAGCCAGGCACCGTACCCGTCCACTATGGGCCTGGCTAAAACTACTCTGGCAACGCATTGATGAGGACAACATGACAACCCTGGCAGGTAACCTTGCCTATGTGTCGTTGCTCTCATTAGTGCCGCTGGTTGCCGTTGTTTTTGCGCTTTTCGCCGCTTTTCCCATGTTTTCCGACGTCAGCATTCAGTTACGTCACTTTATTTTTGCCAACTTTCTGCCTGCTACTGGCGATGTTATTCAGCGGTATATCGAACAATTTGTTGCCAATTCCAACAAGATGACCGCCGTTGGGGCGTGCGGGCTGATCGTCACCGCGTTATTGCTGATGTACTCCATCGATAGCGCGTTGAATACCATCTGGCGCAGTAAACGAGCGCGACCAAAAATTTACTCGTTCGCCGTGTACTGGATGATTTTAACGCTGGGGCCGCTGCTGGCAGGGGCCAGTCTGGCGATCAGTTCCTATTTGCTCTCCCTGCGCTGGGCGAGCGATCTCAATACTGTCATCGATAACGTGCTGCGTATTTTTCCGCTGCTGTTGTCGTGGATCTCCTTCTGGTTGCTGTACAGCATTGTTCCTACCATCCGCGTACCTAACCGCGACGCGATTGTCGGCGCGTTTGTCGCCGCGCTCCTGTTCGAAGCAGGAAAGAAAGGTTTCGCGCTTTATATCACCATGTTTCCGTCATATCAGCTCATTTACGGCGTGTTGGCGGTGATCCCCATTCTCTTTGTTTGGGTCTACTGGACATGGTGTATCGTCTTGCTTGGCGCGGAAATTACTGTCACTCTCGGGGAATACCGCAAACTAAAACAAGCAGCTGAACAAGAAGAAGACGACGAACCATGATTGCATTAATTCAACGCGTAACCCGTGCCAGCGTCACCGTGGAGGGAGAAGTGACGGGCGAAATTGGCGCGGGACTTTTGGTGTTATTGGGTGTCGAAAAGGATGACGACGAACAGAAAGCAAACCGTCTGTGCGAGCGTGTGCTCGGCTACCGCATCTTTAGCGATGCCGAAGGCAAGATGAACCTCAACGTGCAACAGGCGGGCGGCAGTGTGCTGGTGGTTTCCCAGTTTACCCTCGCCGCAGATACCGAACGGGGGATGCGCCCAAGTTTCTCCAAAGGTGCATCACCGGATCGCGCAGAGGCGTTATATGACTATTTCGTCGAACGCTGCCGCCAGCAAGAGATGAACACGCAAACAGGACGCTTCGCTGCCGATATGCAGGTATCGCTGGTCAATGATGGCCCCGTGACATTCTGGTTGCAGGTATGAGCCAGCTTCCAGGGTTGTCACGGGAAACAAGAGAGAGTATCGCTATGTATCACCTTCGGGTTCCACAAACAGAAGAAGAATTAGAGCGTTACTATCAGTTTCGCTGGGAAATGTTGCGTAAGCCCCTGCATCAACCAAAAGGTTCGGAACGCGACGCGTGGGATGCGATGGCGCATCACCAGATGGTCGTCGACGAGCAGGGTAATCTGGTGGCGGTAGGCCGACTGTATATTAATGCCGACAATGAAGCGTCCATTCGCTTTATGGCCGTTCACCCGGACGTGCAGGACAAAGGGTTAGGAACGCTGATGGCGATGACCCTGGAGTCGGTGGCGCGTCAGGAAGGCGTTAAGCGCGTGACCTGTAGCGCCCGTGAAGACGCGGTGGAGTTTTTCGCCAAGCTGGGGTTTGTTAATCAGGGAGAAATCACCACGCCAACCACCACGCCGATTCGCCATTTTTTGATGATTAAGCCCGTCGCCACTCTGGATGATATTTTGCATCGCGGCGACTGGTGCGCGCAGCTGCAACAGGCGTGGTACGAACATATCCCGCTTAGTGAAAAAATGGGCGTGCGTATTCAACAATATACCGGGCAAAAATTTATCACCACCATGCCGGAAACCGGCAATCAGAATCCGCACCATACGCTGTTTGCCGGGAGTTTATTCTCGCTGGCGACGCTCACCGGTTGGGGGCTTATCTGGCTGATGCTGCGCGAACGCCATCTCGGCGGAACGATTATTCTGGCGGATGCGCATATCCGCTACAGCAAGCCGATTAGCGGTAAACCTCATGCGGTAGCCGACCTTGGTGCCTTAAGCGGCGATCTCGACCGTCTGGCGCGCGGACGAAAAGCACGGGTGCAGATGCAAGTTGAAATCTTTGGCGACGAGACGCCGGGTGCAGTGTTTGAAGGCACGTATATCGTTCTGCCCGCGAAGCCATTTGGCCCGTATGAAGAGGGCGGGAACGAAGAAGAGTAGGGGCGTTTTACTTGACTGAAAAGGTTTTCAATCTGAAAACCTTTTCAGGGCCCAGGTCCGAAGTTACCTTCCCGCTCTCCAGGCAACATCCCGTAGTGCCGATCGCGCGGCCTCGCTGATACCACCTAACTGAAAAAATCCGTGGATAACGCCAAGGTAGCGTTGGCAGGTGCATTGCACTCCTTGCCCTGTCATGCGGTGATACAACGCTTCACCTTCATCGCAAAGTGGGTCGTATTCAGCGGTAATGATATGTACAGGTGGCAAGCCATTGAAATCATCGCGCCAAAGAGGGCTGGCTTCAGGATGCCTGCGTTCAATGCCTGGCAGATACATCTCAAAGCCGCTCAGTAAAGTGTCGCGTGTGATGATGTAATCGTGACCATTGCGTATGTAGCTTTCGAAATGCGCAGTCGCATCAAGCATAGGATAAATTAAGATGAGTTGTGCCGGTTGCCACTCGCCAGCACGCTTTAATCGCAAAGCAGTTACCAGCGCCAGATGTCCGCCCGCACTGTCACCGGCAAGAGTTATACGTTGTTTATCAACGCCGAGTCGTTCGGCGTGTTGCCAGACTATTTCTGCACCTCGTTGCGCATCATCATGGGCGGCGGGGAAAGTATGTTCCGGTGCCAGCCGATACTGGACGGCAATAACCCGACATTGCCCGTAATAGGCTAACTGGCGCAGCTGGTTGTCGTGAGTTGCGAACCCGCCGCTAACAAAACAGCCACCGTAGTAATAAATTATCGTCGGGAGTAATGTCGGGGCATTCAGCGGCGACACTATTCGTAAGGTCATCCCTTCAAGTTCGATAGTCTGAATATCTACCCGCGTTTCTGTCTCACCCGCAAGGACAGCGCTGGCGATATAGCCCTCCCTGCGCTGCGCAATACTTTGTTGACGCGATGAGGGGCGACCCGCAGCGATAAACTTTTCGACTAACTCTGCAATTCCTTTTTCCAGTGCCATAGTAGAACTTATTTTGCTGTATGAATGCACAGTCTTATACACCCGTTTTTGCTGGATGGATACAGGGAAATTCACGGGCGTGAAAAATCTGGAAAGCGCCTCGCAAATCTAAAGACAAACCCGGCAGAGACGTGGTTTTGCTGGAGCACTATCAGTAAGCTAGTGGTTTCAAGGGTACGTCAATGACGTACAAAAAGGATTGTTACTCTAAGCCAATGGCGTATAATTATGCTCTTCATCGAAACGGAAATTTTTACTGAAGATGTTCAAAAACTGCTGACCGACGATGAATTCAGTCGTTTTCAGTTTTTCCTGGCCTTGAATCCTGACTATGGTGAGGTAATACCTGAAACTGGTGGGTTAAGAAAGGTTCGATGGGTTTCAGGAGGAAAGGGGAAACGTGCTGGTGTCAGGGTTATTTACTTTCATCAGGTTAAACATTATGAGATCAGATTACTGCTTATTTATCGTAAGGGTATTAAAGATGATCTGTCTCCCCAGGAAAAAGCAATGCTCCGGTTGTTAAATACGAGGTGGTAAATGGATAAGGCACTTTTTGAGCGGTTGACTCACAGCATGGCCCAGATGAATGAAATTATTGAAGGAACGCGACAGCCTTCGCGGACTTTTGAAGTTGATGCTATGAAAATCAAAGAAATACGCCGCGCTTCAGGGTTGTCACAATCTAAATTTGCCGATCTTATTTCTGTAAGCGTAGACACGTTGCGTAACTGGGAGCAGGGGCGACGTTCACCGACCGGGCCTGCAAAGGCTTTGCTGCGAGCGATTGCCAATGATCCGCAACATGTGCTGCAAGCACTTAACCGTTAGAGGCATGGTTATGCCATACAGAAAGCACTAGCATTCAGAACTCCTGTGAAAGCGGCATAGTGGTCGCCTGCCCAGGAGTTTTGCTATGACCCGTAATCGTGCTGAACGTCGCCACCCTATGATGCGATTAAAAAAACTCATCGTCGCGCTGATGATTGACGTCAATGCTATCGGATGATACCGGGGGGTTCCGGAAGGAATTCCTTGTTTCCCGAACTGTTACCAACAAAATTATAACGATGAACAAGTAAAGACCGGTTGGTGGCAGTACTGACCGGTCTGTGATGGATGATTAATTTCACCTTAAATCCTGGTGCTGTTAGGATGCTGACGTTTTTCGGCTACACCATTCAGATTATGCAAATAAATATCTCTGAATATAATATATTCATAGCATCCATAACTCATCCTGGGCGATAACTAAACCATTTTTGAGTAATAAATGAAACAACTGCAACACTCTTATTATTTCTGGAAAACACCTCGCAAAAACAAAACAACATGCAAAAATCCGCTTTTTTTAAATGATTTTCCGGCGTAATTTTCGCACATACATTAATGAGTAATATATGTAAGGTGGTGGTAATGGCGATGAATACGGTTTTTCTTCATTTATCAGAAGAGGCAATTAAACGGCTGAACAAGCTTCGGGGCTGGCGTAAGGTTTCACGATCTGCAATTTTACGCGAAGCGGTTGAGCAATATCTGGAGCGGCAGCAATTTCCGGTGCGTAAAGCAAAGAGAGGCAGGCAAAGGGGTGAGACAGTAGGTGTTTATGATCAGTGTAAGGATCATAAGGAATGACAAAAATTTTTTTATTCTTGAATATAAAAAACCAGATGCCCTTATTCTGGTATTAATACAAGGTTGTTTTACTTGAACTTATAATAACTGCAACTGTTACATCATATCTGGAAAACGCCTCGCAAAAATAAAAAATGATTCGTAAATGAGCTTTCTTTAAAGATTCGACAAGGGTACTTTTCTCTCCATAGATTCAAAAATGATATTGGCGAGATATTTATGAACTCTCTGGTAGGTATAGATATGGGCAGAATTTTACTCGATTTATCGAATGAGGTGATTAAGCAACTTGATGATCTCGAGGTGCAGCGTAATCTTCCTCGTGCGGACCTATTAAGGGAAGCGGTAGATCAATACCTGATAAATCAATCGCAAACAGCAAGAACCAGTGTTCCTGGCATCTGGCAAGGGTGTGAGGAAGATGGTGTCGAATATCAGCGTAAGCTGCGCGAGGAATGGTAATGGGAAAAAATGATGTCAATCAGATTGCTGACAACGTGCGCGTTGTTCATGCCGGATGCGGCGTGAACGCCTTATCCGGCCTACAAAGTCATGCAAATTCAATATATTGAAGTTTATTGGTAGGGCTGATAAGCGCAGCGCATCAGGCAATCATACGCTTGTCATCAGTGACATACCCATAACCTTATCGATGTGTTGGAGGGAAGAACGAGGCAAACAGACAATTGCGGCATGATCTTGAATGGGTAACGCGGAATACGAGAGATGGTGTCGTCACACCCTATGAGCTGTAATCCGGGCGACCAGCGCCACCCGGAAAACGTCAGAGATTACTCCCCTTCACCCGGAAACAGGAACGGGTTGATGGAACTGCGGGCATAGCCTTCTTGCTCCATTCGCGCGTCCAGTACCAGAGAAGCGAGGTCATCTGCCACGGCTTCAACTTTCGGTTCTTTTTCCTGATAAAGAATCTTCAGGTAAGTGCCACAGTCATCGCAGCTTTCGGCTTTAATCGCGGCCTGTTCGTCATCCAGCGACCAGTAATGCAGTTTGCCGCTCTGCTCGCAGTTGCTGCATTTTACGCGCACTACGTGCCATTCGGTTTCACACAGGTTGCAGTGCAGGTAACGCAGACCCTGAGTGGTGCCAATTTGCACCATGCTGGACACCGGCATAGAACCACAAACCGGGCAATATTGACGTTGCTCGCCGTATTCAGCGCGGGCTTTGCCGGGGATCAGATTGGCCATCTGCGCCCAGTAGAGCGACAGTGCAGCCCAGATAAACGGCGCTTTATCGCTGCTGACGGATGAGAAATCAGAGGCAAACAGTGCGCTGGCCATATCTTCCAGCTCCTGAGTTGATGCCTTCTCCAGATTCTCAATCACTGCCAGCGCCGGGCCGCTCATTTCAGGTTTCAGCTCAGCAATCAGCGCCATCAGCAGCTTTTGCCAGTGCTTATCACGCGGCAGAACGTGAATATCCAGCGGGGGCTTGCCCTGTGCGCTGGCTTCTTTAATGCGCGCGGTCAGATCCATCTCCAGCGGATGGTCGTACAGCACCACTTCCTGGGCGTGGGCGATAAGCGCAGCAAAGCGCAGGTAATCACCCAGCGGATTATTTTCTGCCAGCTCGCGCAGACGCTCGGCGCGGCGGTTGTATAAATTCTTGAGCCGAGGGAACAATAACGGCGGAATCATATCCGCCGTACGTTTCTCGCTCGAACCCAGCTCATCTTGCGGGATTATGCGAATACTCATTCAGCTTTCTTTTCCGTTGTCTTGCGGACCTCACGGTACCAGCGCGGGTGATGTTTCTTCGCCCAGGCGCTGGTAACCCATCCTTCCACCATGGCGGTAATCGTGCCTTTCACCCAAAGGGCGGCGTAGATATGCACCATGATAACCACAATTAACGCCACTGCGGCAAATGAATGCAGCATTAACGCGAATCGGATCACCGGGATTGAGAAAGCAGGCGCAAAATAAGGACGCCAGATAATCACGCCGCTCACCAGCAGCAGAACCAGGAAAATAATCGCCGCCCAGAAAACGCATTTCTGACCGAAGTTATAACGCCCGGTGTCACCTACTTCCTCGTTGACGACGATCTTACGAATATTCTTCGCCCAAAAGATATCATCCCGATTGATTAGGTTGTGATGCCAGTAACGGAAAAACATGATGATGAACGAGGCAAACATAACCACGCCGACAAACGGGTGCAGAATTCGCGCCAGCTGCGGTGTGCCCATGATTTGCATCAACCAGTTGAAGGACGGGAACAAAAAGCCCAGCCCGCTCACCGCCGCCAGGATGAAGCAGAAGGCGGTGATCCAGTGGTTGATACGTTCCGGCGCGGTGTAGCGCACGATGGTGTCACGTCGTTTCATTTGCGCTCCTCGTCTTTCTCTTCGTGCAGATTATTCTCTTCCTCATCCGCACGGTTCGGACCGACACCCACGTAGTGGAAGATACTGGCCGCAAAGGTAGCCGCAAAGCCAACAGCCGCGAGCGGTTTCCAGATGCCTTTCCAGAATTTCACGGTTTCGCTGATTTCCGGGTTCTCCGGCAAGCCATGATACAGATTTGGCTTGTCAGCATGGTGCAGCACGTACATGACGTGTGTACCACCGACGCCTGCCGGATCGTACAGACCCGCATTGTCGTAACCGCGGGTTTTCAGCTCAGCAACGCGCTCGCTCGCCAGCGTTTTCATCGACTCTTTCGTACCGAAGTGAATCGCGCCCGTTGGGCAGGTCTTCACGCAGGCTGGTTCTTGCCCAACCACCACGCGGTCAACGCACAGCGTACATTTGTAGACGCGGTTGTCTTCCGGGTTGAGGCGCGGAATGTCGAACGGACAGCCCGCAATGCAATAACCGCAGCCAATGCACTGCTCGGACTGGAAGTCGACGATACCGTTGGCATACTGAATAATTGCACCTTCCGCCGGGCACGCTTTCAGGCAGCCTGGATCGGAACAGTGCATACAGCCGTCTTTGCGGATCAGCCATTCCAGTTTGTCGTTCTGCTCCACTTCCGAGAAGCGCATTACCGTCCACGATTTGGCGCTTAAATCATTGGGGTTGTCGTACACCCCAATGTTATTGCCGACGGTATCGCGAATGTCGTTCCACTCTGAACACGCCACCTGACAGGCTTTACAGCCGATACAGGTGGTGACGTCGATGAGTTTCGCCACTTCTTCCTGGAAGTCCCGCGCCTGAGGCGCGGGGGTCAGACCGTTAGTCGCGGAACGACGAATGATATCTTGAGATTGATAAGCCATATGTCGTCTCCGTTACACCTTTTCCACATTCACAAGGAAGGACTTAAACTCCGGCGTCTGCGTGTTCGCATCACCAACGAATGGCGTTAACGTATTGGCAATAAAGCCTTTTTTAGCTACGCCTTCATAACCCCAGTGAATCGGAATACCGATGGTATCGATATCTTTGCCGTTCGCTTTCAGCGTACGAATACGTTTGGTCACCACCGCTTTGGCTTTGATATAGCCACGGTTGGAGGAGACTTTCACGGTATCGCCCTGGGCAATGCCAAGTTTATTCGCCAGCGACTCCCCGATTTCCACAAACTGCTCTGGTTGCAAAATCGCGTTCAACAGCGCGTGTTTGGTCCAGTAGTGGAAGTGCTCGGTCAGACGATAGGTGGTTCCGACATACGGGAACTTATCGGCTTTACCCAATGCTTCGGCGTCGTCTTTAAAGATACGTGCAGCCGGGTTCGAGATAACGTTTGGATGCAGCGGGTTAGTTCCCAGCGGCGTTTCAAACGGCTCGTAGTGTTCCGGGAACGGACCTTCCGCCATCTTATCGAGGGCAAACAGACGCCCCATGCCTTCCTGCTGCATGATAAACGGCCCGACGCCGCTACCCGGAGGCGCTGCGCTGTAGTCCGGAATATCCCAGCCGGTCCACTTAGTGCCGTCCCATTTCAGCAACTGACGCTTCGGATCCCACGGGTTACCCTGCGGATCTGCGGAGGCGCGGTTATACAGAATGCGGCGGTTAAGCGGCCATGCCCATGCCCAGCCCAGCGTGTTACCGAGGCCAGACGGATCGGCGTTATCACGGCGTGCCATCTGGTTGCCTTCCGGCGTCCAGCTACCGGCGAAAATCCAGCAACCACAGGAAGTTGTACCGTCATCGCGAAGTTGGGCAAACGAGCTAAGTTGTTGGCCTTTCTTGACGATAACCGCACCGGTTGCCGGATCGGTAATATCGGCCAGCGCCTTACCGTTGCTCTCCATCGCTACTTCTTCCGACTTCGGCTCATGCGGAATGGCGTAGTTCCAGGTCATGTTCAGCACCTGGTCCGGGTTCGCGCCACCCTGTTCGGCATACATCTTGCGCAAGCGCAGGAAGATACCGGAGAGGATCTCGCCATCAGTCAGCGCAATCCCTGGGGCGTCCGCACCTTTCCAGTGCCACTGCAACCAGCGACCTGAGTTTACGATAGAACCGTTCTCTTCCGCGAAGCAGGTCGATGGCAGACGGAACACTTCGGTCTGGATCTTCGACGAGTCAACTTCGTTCAGCTCACCGTGGTTCTGCCAGAAGTTAGAGGTTTCAGTGTTCAGCGGGTCGATGGTGACGAGGAACTTCAGTTTCGACAGACAACCGATCACTTTGTTTTTGTTCGGGAATGAGGCAACAGGGTTAAAGCCCTGGCAGATATAGCCATTGACCTTGCCCTCTTTCATCATCTCGAAGTATTGCAGGACGTCGTAGCCTTTATCCCACTTCGGCAACCAGTCAAAGCCCCAGCTATTTTCCGCCGTTGCTTTATCACCAAAGAAAGCCTTCATCATGGAGACGAAGAATTTCGGGTAGTTGCCCCAGTAGTTTACCTGGCCTTCCAGCAGCGGTTTTGGCGTGTTGGCGGTAAGGTAGGTTTGCAGATCGGTCTGCTTCTCGCTTGGCAGCGTCATGTAACCTGGCAGGCTCTGCGACAGAAGGCCCAGGTCCGTCAGCCCCTGAATATTGGAGTGACCGCGCAGGGCGTTAACGCCGCCGCCTGCCATCCCCATGTTGCCGAGCAGCAGCTGGATCATCGCCATCGTACGAATGTTTTGCGCACCAACGGAGTGTTGCGTCCAGCCGAGGGCATACAGGAACGAGGCAGTTTTATCGTGAGCACTGGTTTCTGCGATGTATTCGCAGACTTTCAGGAACGCGTCTTTTGGCGTACCACAGATGTTTTCAACCACATCTGGCGTGTAGCGGGAAACGTGCTGTTTCAGCAAGTTCCACACGCAGCGCGGATGTTGCAGCGTGGTATCGCGTTTGGCGAAGCCGTTTTCGTCCAGTTCGTAAGTCCAGGAGGATTTATCGTACTTGCGTTTTTCTGCGTCGTAGCCGGTGAACAGGCCATCTTCAAAGCCGTAATCCTCACGCACGATCAGGCTGGCGTTGGTATAGGCTTCGGTGTATTCGCGGTTGAATTTTTCATTGTTCAGCAGGTACAGCAATACGCCTGACAGGAAAGCAATGTCAGTACCGGAACGAATAGGGGCATAGTAGTCAGCCACTGCCGCCGTACGCGTAAAGCGAGGATCGATCACAATCAGCTTCGCGCCGTTGTGAATTTTGGCTTCCATCGCCCAGCGGAATCCGACCGGGTGAGCTTCAGCGGCGTTACCGCCCATCACCACGACGAGGTTGGCGTTCTTGATGTCGACCCAGTGGTTGGTCATCGCACCGCGACCAAATGTTGGAGCAAGACTTGCTACCGTTGGTCCGTGTCAGACACGCGCCTGGTTGTCGACCGCGAGCATACCCAGCGCGCGGGAGAATTTTTGCGTTAAATAGCCGGTTTCGTTACTCGACGCGGAAGCACACAGCATCCCGGTGGAGAGCCAGCGGTTAACGGTCACGCCTTCGGCGTTTTGCGCAATGTAGTTAGCATCGCGGTCTTCTTTCATCAGTTTGGCGATGCGATCAAACGCCTCTTCCCAACTGATTTGCTGCCATTTATCAGAACCAGGGGCACGGTATTCCGGGAACTTCAGACGGCTTTCGGAGTGGATGAAATCCACCAGGCCAGCGCCTTTCGGACAAAGTGCACCGCGGTTGACCGGGTGATCCGGATCGCCTTCGATATGGAAGATAGATGCTTTGGCGTTTTTTGCTCCGTCACCGAGGCTGTACATCAACAGCCCACAGCCTACGGAACAATAGGTGCAGGTATTACGGGTTTCGCGGGTGCGCAGCAGTTTATACTGCCGGGTTTCCGCGAGTGCTACGCTGGGTGCAAAACCCAGTGCCGCTGCCGTGGTGCCTGCCATACCGCCAGCGCAGATCTTAAAGAACTGCCTTCTGCTGACCTGCATGGATTGCTCCTTGTTTCGACATTGTCACGTCCCATTTACATTCGCTTGCTGAGTGTGCAGGGAGTGGGAGTTATTTTTCTTTGCGGAAGGGGCCGCAAAGGTCCAGAATTGGCTCAATTTCCCTCCATCCAGGAAGGGTTTGTAACAGAATACCATAATGTTGGTGTGTGTGTTCTTATCTGGTTAAGAGAAAGTGAAAAAAACACAGCAAAAAGAAATCAAAAATGTGATGAATATCACAGGTGTTCGTCAAATTGAGTTATGGCGGCGTGACGATTTACAACACCCACGGTTGGATGAGGTCGCGGAAGAAGTTCCCGTTGCGCTGGTCTACAACGGCATTTCGCATGTGGTGATGATGGCGTCGCCCAAAGACCTTGAGTACTTTGCGCTCGGTTTTTCGCTTTCCGAGGGGATAATAGAAAGTCCGCGCGATATCTTCGGCATGGATGTCGTTCCTTCCTGTAATGGTCTTGAAGTACAAATTGAGCTTTCCAGCCGCCGCTTTATGGGGTTGAAGGAGCGCCGCCGGGCGCTGGCGGGACGTACGGGCTGTGGCGTATGCGGCGTGGAGCAACTTAATGACATCGGAAAACCGGTGCAGCCGCTACCGTTCACCCAGACGTTTGATCTCAACAAACTGGATGATGCATTACGTCATCTCAACGATTTTCAGCCAGTGGGGCAACTGACTGGTTGTACTCACGCCGCTGCCTGGATGTTGCCATCTGGCGAACTGGTCGGCGGGCATGAAGACGTGGGTCGCCATGTGGCGCTGGACAAACTGTTAGGCCGCCGGTCACAAGAAGGGGAAAGCTGGCAGCAAGGTGCGGTACTGGTTTCCAGTCGTGCCAGTTATGAAATGGTGCAAAAGTCGGCGATGTGCGGCGTAGAGATTTTGTTTGCGGTGTCTGCCGCGACCACGCTTGCTGTAGAAGTGGCTGAGCGCTGTAATTTGACACTGGTAGGTTTTTGTAAACCGGGTCGGGCAACGGTTTATACCCATCCGCAGCGTTTGAGCAATTAATTAAAATAAGTCCTGCGATATATATTAAATTGCAGGACTTATTCATTTCGTGAATTTTATTATTTTATTTATAAACAAAATGCGTGTAGTGGCGTTTTCTTTTTTCATTTATTATGTTCACTCTCTTATCTATATATTTATAAGGCAATTAAATGAAAAGGAATTTATTATCTTCCGCTATTATAGTCGCCATCATGGCCCTCGGTCTGACGGGTTGTGATGATAAAAAAGCCGAAACAGAAACGCCCCCGCCTGCCAATAGTCAACCTGCCGCACCAGCTCCTGAAGCGAAACCTACTGAAGCTCCCGTTGCAAAAGCAGATGCTAAACCTGAAACACCTGCGCAACCGGTGGTCGATGAACAAGCGGTTTTCGACGAAAAAATGGATGTCTATATCAAGTGCTACAACAAGTTACAGATCCCGGTACAGAGCAGTCTGGCGCGTTATGCTGACTGGCTGAAAGATTTTAAACAGGGGCCTACCGGTGAAGAGCGTACTGTTTATGGCATCTACGGCATTAGTGAATCCAGCCTCGCTGAGTGTGAAAAAGGCGTAAAAAGTGCTGTGGCGTTAACGCCTGCGCTGCAACCAATTGATGGCGTGGCGGTGAGTTATATCGATGCTGCCGTGGCGTTGGGTAATACCATTAACGAAATGGATAAATATTACACCCAGGAAAATTATAAAGACGATGCGTTTGCGAAAGGGAAAACGCTGCACCAGACATTCTTAAAAAATCTGGAAGCCTTTGAACCTGTAGCAGAATCTTATCATGCGGCGATTCAGGAAATTAATGATAAGCGCCAGCTTGCGGAACTGAAAAATATTGAAGAAAGAGAAGGGAAAACATTCCACTACTACTCTCTGGCAGTCATGATTTCAGCGAAACAAATTAATAACCTGATATCGCAAGAGAAGTTTGATGTTGATGCGGCAATGAAGAAAGTCTCTGAACTGGAAACGCTGGTAGCGCAGGCCAAAGAAGCGGATAAAGGCGGTATGAATTTCTCGTTCATTAATTCGGCAGACCAGTATCAACTCGAGACTAAAAAATATGTTCGCCGCGTCAGAGATAAAGTCCCGTACTCTGACTGGGATAAAGAGCATCTTCAGGATGCAAACACAAGCTGGATGGTCGAAGACTCATTTCCACGAGCGTTACGCGAGTACAACGAAATGGTTGATGACTATAATAGCCTGCGTTAAACGTTTTTGTTTTTGCTGAGAAATACAAGGTCGGATGCGGCGTAAACGCCTTATCCGACCTAAACGTCGTTAAGCCGTGTTAGCGGTGCATCCGACATCATTCACCCCTGGCGAAGTAACGCCATAAACCCTTCATACCCCGTTAGTCCGACAATAGTCTCCGCCGGATGCTGACACAATACGCTTGCCAGATAGCTGAATATTTTTAGCTCATGACGCGCATCGGCGGCGGCGCAGGCGATCAAAACATGGTTAATGACTTCTTTATTCACCTCAACTGATTGGGCGAGGGTAATAAAAAATCCACGAAAACGTCGCTCCTGTTCGCTCCAGCAATGTGGGATGGCGAGGCGATTAACAATCAGGTTTTCACCTTCGCCTTCGCGGGCGATGATGCGTTGTGCTTCATCGGCGGTAATATGGTGTTGTGCCACTAATTGCGCACAAATTTGCCGGGTAATATGTTGCCAGCTTTCACCGCGTACATTCGAATAATGAAAACTTCCGGGGGCAGAGAAAAAACGCTCCGGTTGCTGGCGAATAAATGCCGTCGCCAGAAAATGTTTTATTTGTTCGATACCGGCAGCCGTAATGATATTTTTTACGGTGATGTAATTATTTACCGCGTCTTCCAGTAAATAATGGCTATTGTTAATGATCAATAACGGCTCAATCTCTTCGCGAATGGCAACAAGTTCGCTTAAGCTACGGGCAATAATTACCCGACAATTTAAAACATCGCGCTCAATGGCGAGCTGATTAATAGTGGCAATTGCGTTCTGGTCCGAGAGCAAAATGATCGGCTGGCGTTCGTTTTGATGCCGCTCCAGCGCACAGGCAAAATACAAACCGATCAGATCGCTGTCGAAAAGGGGAATATCGAGCTGTTCACGCAGTAGCGTAATAAAGTGCAGACTCATATCAAAGGCCGCAGGCCAGGCGGCTTTCAGGTTATTCATGCTGCTTTGGCGGTGCTCAGCAATCCACACCGGTGCGGCAAGGCAACGTAATAAATGCCCGGTAATGTTCTCAACCAGCTGCGTATCAATAATATTCAATGACGCGATGCCCGGCACCCTTTGCAGCAACCGCTGCACATTATCGGCAGAAATTATCTGCGCTTGCTGATGCTGTTTCTCTATCAAACCTGTCAGGGTTCTTACAGCGTTATCACCAAGAAACAGACCGCTATGTTCAACGATTTGTTTTATCTCGTCACCGGGATATTGCGGCCACTCATCGGTCAGTTGATTACGCAGGGCGTAAATCGCCAGAATCAGGCTGGAGAGATAATCACCCTGCATGAGCGGCCAGCGGTGTTGGTTGTCGCAGGCCGTGGATAAATGCTGAAGGTTGTCTCGTGTTACGCCCGCCAGCGGAATTAAAAACGGATCTTTGCGCAGCAAGTTCGCCAGCAAGATAACGCGCTTCTCTTCTGTCTCATCAATGAAATGGCCCAAACCGGGGCGGCTGGCCAGGCAACAAGCGCGTTCATAACGCTGTTTTAACCGGGGCAGACGCTCTGCGACCCACGTTTCTGGCAAATTAAGCGCCGAGGCGAGTTGCGCACGGGGAGTAAAGGTATTCAGTAATAACAGTGCCAGCAGCCGATCGTCGTTATCGTGCTTTTGCAGCAACTGAAAAAAGCTGCGGCGCTCGAAGATTTCCAGCTGATAGCCCGCACTACCACTGGCGGAAATGCGGGCTTTGCCGTTAAGGGTAAAGTTGAGATAGTCAATATCACGCAGGATGGTCCTGCCTGAAACGCCAGTCTGTTGCGCCAGCTCACCAGGCGTGCGCGGCTGTTGCTCCAGCAGATCGACAATCTTTAACTGGCGTTCGTTTAGCATTAATCCACCTGACGGAACTGGCTAAACGCGTTGACTTTCTCCGCGGTTAAGGTGGTCAGAAAATCCCGTATCAACGTGAGCAGAGCATCGTAATCGGCTTTTGAAATCATGCCGCTGTTAGCGTGCAGATAGCGGGTTGGCAGGCACAGCGCAACAACCGGACGCCCGCCGCCCATCACGTTGTAGCGCCCGCCATCCGTCGCACCGGTTTTCATGGTGGAAAATTGCAGCGGTAAATCGTTATGTGCGGCACAGCTTTTTAACGCCGCCACCAGTTTCTGGTTGGGGAAGTAGCGCTTGTCAAACAGCATCAGCCCCGGCCCCTGGCCCAGTTTCAGCGGGTATTTAATGTTATCAATGCCCGGAACATCACCTGCGACAGCGGTATCCAGCACAATCACCACATCCGGTTTAATGTGTTCCGCCGAGGTTTGTGCCCCGCGTAGCCCAACTTCTTCTTCCACGCTGCCGACGCCATACAGCGTAATTTCGGGATTATTCACCGTCTGCAATAGTTCAGCCATCATTGCGCAGCCGATGCGGTTATCCAGCGCCTTGCCGACCACTTTATCTTCGCCCCAGCAGGCAAAATTGGCTTCCGGGCTAATAAAATCGCCCATCGCCACACCGCGTTTTTCCACCTCATCGCGACTGTTCGCGCCAATATCAATGAACATCTCATCAAATGACAGCGGTTGTTGCTTTTGCTTTTCCGTTAACGCATGAGGCGCGACGGAACCAATCACACCAGGGATTTTCACTCCCTTGTGTGTGCGTATGGTTACCCGGTGGTTGAGCATCGACTGATTCCACCAGCCGCCAATGGTGGTAAAACGCAGAAAACCGCTCTCGTCGATGTGGGTGACCATAAAGCCGACTTCATCCATATGCCCGACAACGGCAACTTTTGGACCTTTATTCCCCTTACGGGCAACAAAGCTGCCCAGACCATCAAAGGTGATTTCATTAACGCAAGGTTCCAGCGTGTTTATCAGGATGTCGCGAACTTCCTGTTCATCGCCGCTGACGGCGCTGGCTTCGCACAACTGTTGCAGTAACTCAATGTTCATGGACAAGCTCCTGTTGCGCGGCTTTCGCTTTGCGGCGTAACCACAATCCTTTCAGGACGATAATGAATGAAATGTTTAGCGCGAGGCCAATCGCCAGCACCAGATAAAACGAACCTACCGGCGACATCAGGCCGATCAGCGGGTCAAAGATACCCAAACCAGGTGCCAGACGTTTGATTCCGAAAGCGATCACCAGCACGCCGGTAATACCGCCCGCCAGCGTATTGGCGGTAATCATCGGTAACGGAGCTGCCAGAGCGTAAGGAATAGCAGGTTCGGTTGCGACTGTGGCACCGACCACAATGGCACTACTGGCAGCCTCTTTTTCCTGTCGGGTAAACAGTTTGGGCGCAATGAACGTCGCAAGACCCGCCGCGACGGGCGGCATCAGCGCGACAACGCCGACGATGGCGTACCAGTCATAAATGTGTTTTTCCAGCAGTGAGAAGCAGAAGAACCAGGCGGTTTTATTGATGGGGCCGCCCATATCGAACGCCAGCATCGCACCGACCAGAAACGCTGCCGCAAATTTCATTGATGGAGGAATGGTGTTCAGGAAGTGCAGCAACCCGCCCATGAGGTCGGACATTACCGGTCCGATAACGTAGTAAGTGAGCACGCCGAAAACCAGCAGAGTAACGAACGGGATCAGCATTGAACCGAGCAGCGGTTGTAATGCTTTGCCAAGGCGCACTTTACGGAACCAGAAGACGAAATAGCCAATCGCCAGCCCCAGCACCACCGCGCCGAGGAATCCCGCACCTGACTGGGTGCCGAGCAGGGCTTTGTCATTCGCCAGATAGCAAACCAGAAACGCCGGAGCGAAAGCGGGTTTATCGGCAATCGACGAGGCAATATAAGCGCCCATGATGGGGATCATAAAGGTGAAGCCGAGATAACCGATGGATTCAACCACCCAGGTAAACGACGGCGCGCCTTTCGACATATCGGTATACGGCAGGCCGAACTGCACCAGCATGTTGGCAAGCGCCACCAGGATACCGCCACCGATAACAAACGGCAGCGCCGCAGAGACGCCCGCCATCAGGTGGCTCATTACGCTGCCGCTTTGTACTTCCTGTTTGCCGAGCTTCACGCCGCTATCTGCGGCAAAAAGCTGCGAGTTTGTTGGTAATTCACTGAAAATCTGGTCGATATTTTTCAACGCCTGGGAGATGGCAATCTCATAAACCTTCTTCCCGGCAAACCGCGCCCGGTCATCGCCGCTCAGGCCACGCCCGGTAGCGAGAATGACGTAATCGGCAGCGGCAATCTCTTCGCTGGATAAGCGGTTTTCAACGCCACTGGACCCTTGAGTTTCCACTTTTATGGTATGGCCGAGAGAACGGGCTTTCTGTTCCAGGGCTTCCGCCACCATGTAGGTGTGAGCGATCCCGGCGGGGCAGTTGGTGATCGCGACAATACGTAAGGATGACTCCATCGCCACTTCCTTATGAGCTGAGGGTTTGATTTAACAAGGCAAACACCTGGTCGGCGTCGCCTCGTCGCAGTTGGTGAATAAAATCCTGGTGGATAATTTTGCGACACAGTGTACCGATGATTTTGACCTGATCCTCTTCGCCGCTTTGCGGCACGCCGAGGCAGATCCAGCAATTGACGTCTTCGCCATCGCTGGCTTTCCAGTCAATAGCCTGCGCTTTGCGGGCGAATAACACGAACGGTTGTTTAACGCAGGCGCTTTTACCGTGCGGCACGGCGATGCCGGAACCAAATCCAGTAGAGTGCATTTTTTCGCGCAGCAGCAGGGTTTGCAGGAATTGGTGTGAGTCGGTGATAAAACCGTTTTGTAACGCCATTGTCGCCAACTGCTTCAGAATGGAATAAGCGCCATTGCCCTGAATATTCAGGTCAATACAGCTTGCAGTAAGAGCTGCCATTAATCGGACTCCATGAAATATATTTTAATCAATTGTAATGGTGGAGCGATTAAGTGATGAGAGGCGATATGTCGGTAAACAATGACAATTTGAGACAGAGTGAAAGGTCAGATTTGCGGAGTAATGCACATAATGGTTATTTAAATAAACCACATGAATCATTAATGAGTTATTCATTATTTTTGTGATTTACTCACAATGCATCGGGGAAATATAAGTTACCGGGATATATTAACTGAAGGTGTAATATGTTTATTTTTCAAATCGAAATTAAAAATATTGTGCCGGAGGCGTCTCCGGCACATTAGGCAATTACGGCAGGTAAAACACTTCTTGCAGTTCGCTACTCACCGGGCTGTTATCCGGGTTCGCGGGCATGACGTCGGTCATATATTTCCACCAACGTTGGCAAACATCAGTACTGGCAACCGCATTCCAGCGCTCTTCAGATTCAATCTCTACCGTGGCAAACAGCAGATTACGCGCTTTGTCGAGGTAAATGGCGTAGTTATGCGCACCGTGAGATTTCAACACTGCTTCCAGTTCCGGCCAGATGGGGTTATGCCGACGCTGATACTCTTCGTGAGCGTCGGGGTTAACCTGCATGACAAAGGCTTTGCGGATCATGTTTGCTCCTTACAGCGCCAGCGCACTGGCTAGTGGTGTAACGCCGAAGCGCTTGCCGAGCGCTATCAACTCTTCACGGCTGATGGTCTGTTTCATGCCGCCCATCGAATACACCTTCACTAACACTTCCGCTGATTTTTCTGCGGTGTCGATTAAACCGAATGTTTCATCCAGCGTCGGTCCGGAACCGAACACACCGTGGAAGGGCCACAACACCAGCGAATGTTTTTGCATCTCGTGGGCAGTTGCCTGGCCGATTTCGTCCGTGCCGGGCACCATCCACGGCAGAATGCCAACGCCATCCGGGAATACCACCAGACACTCGGTGCTGCCTTCCCACAGTTGGCGAGTGAAGACCGCGGTGTCGTTTTCCAGTACATAGGTGAGGGCGATCAGGTTGGTGGCATGGCAGTGCATGATCACCCGATCTTTACCGTTGGTGGCTTTAATACGCTCGCAGTGGGAGAGAAAGTGAGCCGGAAGTTCAGAAGTTGGAACGGCTTCGTTGGTTAACCCCCAGAGAATATGGTAGCCCGCGCCGTCGCTGTCGACTTTTACGACGCCTAAGTTAGCTGCAGGATCAAGCTGGACGTTACGGAAGAATTTGCCGGAGCCGGTGACAATAAACGGCGTATTTGCCAGTAAAGGCATGGGCTGGCTGAGCGGAATATAGCGCGGTTGTGGGTGGAAGTTGTCGTGATAAAGCGCGATATCGGCGTCATCCAGGCGCAGCGTCAGGTTGCCGCCGTTGCGCTCGTCCCAGCCTTTTAGCCAGGCGTCGGTGGTGGCTTTGATCATTCCCTGGACAAACCAGGACTGGGTAATATTTTGCATGTTCTGTGTTCCTGTAAATTCGGTGTTGTCGGATGCACGACCCGTAGGCCGGATAAGGCGCTCGTGCCGCATCCGGCAATCAATGCCTGATGCGACGCTGTCGCGTCTTATCAGGCCTACAACTATTGCCG
Organism: Escherichia sp. WS1152; assembly: GCF_046487665.1. NCBI lineage: Bacteria > Pseudomonadati > Pseudomonadota > Gammaproteobacteria > Enterobacterales > Enterobacteriaceae > Escherichia > Escherichia sp. WS1152. Next base: position 55,152 of record NZ_JBJQJA010000016.1, read on the forward strand.
ACCTGTAGGCCGGATAAGGCGCTCGTGCCGCATCCGGCAATCAATGCCTGATGCGACGCTGTCGCGTCTTATCAGGCCTACAACTATTGCCGACCTGTAGGCCGGATAAGGCACTCGTGCCGTATCCGGCAATCAATGCCTGATGCGACGCTGTCGCGTCTTATCAGGCCTACAACTGTTGCCGACCTGTAGGCCGGATAAGGCGCTCGCGCCGCATCCGGCAGTGTTTACCCACGCTGGCTCAAAATCGCTTTCTCATATGCCCGCACGCTCTCCAGCCATTCGCTACCTGCTGGCGTATCGTGACGCTGACAATACATTTCCCAGACCGCCTGCCACGGCAACGATTTCTGCTCTTCCAGCAGTGCCAGACGCGCAGTGTAATCGCCCGCCGCTTCCAGCTTGCGCAGCTCAGCGGTAGGTTCCAGCAACGCACGCAGCAGGGCTTTTTTCATATTGCGTGTACCAATGACCCACGCAGCAATACGGTTGATAGAGGCATCAAAGAAGTCGAGGCCGATATGCACCCGGTCAAACAGATCGTGACGAACAATCTCACTGGCAATCGCCTGGGTTTCATCATCCAGCAGCACTACGTGATCGCTGTCCCAGCGAACCGGACGGCTGACGTGCAGCAGCAACTGCGGCACATACAGCATGGCGGCGGAAATCTTGTCGGAAATCACTTCAGTCGGGTGGAAATGCCCGGCGTCCAGGCACAGCGCCGTCTGGCGGCTGGTGGCATAACCCAGGTAAAACTCATTGGAGCCAACCGTGTAGCTCTCCGCGCCAATGCCAAACAATTTGCTCTCAACGGCGTCGATATGGTGCGCAGGGTTTAGCTTCTCGCTGATCACCTCATCCAGTGCTGCCAGCAGACGCTGACGCGGTGCGAGACGGTCAACGGTGATATCTTTCATACCATCCGGGATCCAGATGTTCATCACCGATGGTGTGCCGAGTTGCTCGCCAAAATAGGCCGAAACGCGACGGCTGGCTTTGCAGTGATCAATCCAGAACTGGCGAATGCTGTCGTCGGGATGCGAGAGCGTAAAGCCATCGGCGCTTAGCGGATGCGAAAAGCAGGAGGGGTTAAAATCCAGACCGAGCTGATTGGCTTTCGCCCATTCAACCCAGTTTTTGAAGTGCTCAGGTTTGATCTGGTCGCGCGAGACTGGCGTGTCTGATTCCAGATAGATGGCATGTAAATTAAGCCGTTTTGGCCCCGGAATCAGCCGCATAGCCTGTTCCAGATCGGCTCGTAGCTCACTGGCATTACGCGCTTTGCCCGGATAATTACCAGTAGCCTGAATCCCACCGGTCAGCGAACCTTCCGGGTTTTCAAAACCGGAAACATCATCGCCCTGCCAGCAGTGCATTGAAACGGGTAAACGATCAAGTTGGCGCAGCGCCTCCTCGACATCAATCCCCACCGCCGCGAAACGCTGTTTCGCCAGCTCCCAGGCCTGTTCCAGTTGAGTGGTCATGCGCAAAGCTCCTTTGTCTGTCGTGTAGAGTGAATCCGCGCCACATAGTGGGCAATTTCACTGTCAGGATTAGGGGTAAAGGTGGTCAGATTCGCGGTGGTGCTGACGACCTGACGGAAATCATCCACATTGTTGAGTTCATCCAGCGTCATTAACTGGATGCCGATATTGCCGAGCGTCGAGGCTTCAACAGGCCCGGCGATCACCCGAATACCGCAGGCATCGGCACACAGCTGGTTGAGCAGCGTGTTCTGGCAGCCGCCGCCGACAATATGCAGTTGCGAGAAATCTTCACCACGCAGCTGCGCCAGCTCATGCAACACATCGGCATACAGCAGCGCCAGACTGTCGAAAATGCAGCGCGCCAGTTCAGCATCACTTTCCGGGATCGGTTGCGCCATTTCCCGACACGCAGCCTGAATTTCGCTGCACATCTCGTCAGGATTAATAAAGCGATCGTCATTGGGATTGATGATGAAGCGGCAGGCCGGAAGTGCCTGTGTCGCGGCGATAAGCGCCGGAAGATCGTTGATTTGCCGTTCCTGAAGCACTCGCTGAAGCAGCCATAAGCCCATAATATTTTTCAGCACCCGATAGCGACCTTCCGCCCCGCCTTCATTGGTGATGTTGGCTGCCAGCGCCGTGTCATTGGTAAATGGCGTCTGGCTTTCGAAGCCCATCAATGACCAGGTGCCAGAAGAGAGATAAGCGGCGCGTGAACCGTTTAACGGCGAGGCGATAACCGCGCTGGCGGTATCATGGCTGGCAACGGCGACCACCGGAATCTCATTACCCTGCGGGCAAATCCAGTGCCCAATGACATTACCCGGATGCGTCGGGCGACCAAACCAGGCTTTGTTGGCCCCGCTCCACGCCAGTAGCGACTCGTCCCAGTCGTCGCTATTGATATTGACCAGTTGTGTGGTGGTGGCATTGGTGTACTCCCAGTTCATCTTGCCGGTCAGGCGATAGCTGAAGTAATCCGGCATCAGCAGAGCGTGAGCAATGTGTGGAATAAGTTCAGGTTGTTGCTCCGTCAGCGCACGCAGTTGATAAAGCGTATTGAAGGGCAGAAACTGGATGCCGCTACGTTGATAAATATCGCGTTTGCCGAGTTGTTGCTGTGCCTGCGCCATTAGGCCATTGGAGCGGCTATCGCGATAAGCAACGGGCAGGCCCACACGCTGACCCTGTTGGTCGAGCAGCACAAAGTCCACGCCCCAGGTATCAATCCCAATGCTATCGATACGAATCCCTTCCTCGCACACCTTGTTTAATCCAAGGCGAATGGCACTTTCCAGGCTATCCACATTCCAGGTGACATAACCGTTCTGGCTATGCAGCCCATTTTTAAAACGATGGATTTCGCGCAGCGTCAGGCTGCGGCATTCACGCTGGTAACGCGCCAGCATCACGCGCCCACTGGATGCGCCGAGATCGACGGCGACACAATTGCGAAAGGTCATAATGTGATCCTGCTGAATTTCATTACGACCAGTCTAAAAAGCGCCTGAATTCGCGACCTTCTCGCTACTGACAGGAAAATGGGCCATTGGCAACCAGGGAAAGATGAACGTGATGATGTTCACAAATTGCTGAATTGTGGTGGTGTGATGCTCACCGCATTTCCTGAAAATTCATGCTGTATCTTGAAAAATCGACGTTTTTTACGTGGTTTCCCGTCGAAAATTTAAGGTAAGAACCTGACCTCGTGATTACTATTTCGCCGTGTTTACGACATCAGGAGGCCAGTATGACCGTATTACATAGTGTGGATTTTTTTCCGTCTGGTAACGCGTCCGTGGCGATAGAACCCCGGCTCCCGCAGGCGGATTTTCCTGAACATCATCATGATTTTCATGAAATTGTGATTGTCGAACATGGCACGGGTATTCATGTGTTTAATGGGCAGCCCTATACCATCACCGGTGGCACGGTCTGTTTCGTACGCGATCATGATCGGCATCTGTATGAACATACCGATAATCTGTGTCTGACCAATGTGCTGTATCGATCGCCGGATCGATTTCAGTTTCTCGCCGGGCTGAATCAGTTGCTGCCACAAGAGCTGGATGGGCAGTATCCGTCTCACTGGCGCGTTAACCACAGCGTATTGCAGCAGGTGCGACAGCTGGTTGCACAGATGGAACAGCAGGAAGGGGAAAATGATTTACCCTCGACCGCCAGTCGCGAGATCTTGTTTATGCAATTATTGCTCTTGCTGCGTAAAAGCAGTTTGCAGGAGAACCTGGAAAACAGCGCATCAAGTCTCAACTTGCTTCTGGCCTGGCTGGAGGACCATTTTGCCGATGAGGTGAATTGGGATGCCGTGGCGGATCAATTTTCTCTTTCGCTGCGTACGCTACATCGGCAGCTTAAGCAGCAAACGGGACTGACGCCTCAGCGTTACCTGAACCGCCTGCGACTGATGAAAGCCCGACATCTGCTACGCCACAGCGAGGCCAGCGTTACTGACATCGCCTATCGCTGCGGATTCAGCGACAGTAACCACTTTTCGACGCTTTTTCGCCGAGAGTTTAACTGGTCACCGCGTGATATTCGTCAGGGACGGGATGGTTTTCTGCAATAACGCGAATCTTCTCAACGTATTTGTACGCCATATTGCGAATAATCAACTTCGTTCTCTGGCCGAGGTAGCCACGGTGGCGCATCAGTTAAAACTTCTCAAAGATGATTTTTTTGCCAGCGACCAGCAGGCAGTCGCTGTGGCTGACCGTTATCCGCAAGATGTCTTTGCTGAACATACACATGATTTTTGTGAGCTGGTGATTGTCTGGCGCGGTAATGGTCTGCATGTACTCAACGATCGCCCTTATCGCATTACCCGTGGCGATCTCTTTTACATTCATGCTGACGATAAACACTCCTACGCTTCCGTTAACGATCTGGTTTTGCAGAATATTATTTATTGCCCGGAGCGGCTGAAGCTGAATCTTGACTGGCAGGGGGCGATTCCGGGATTTAGCGCCAGCGCAGGGCAACCACACTGGCGCTTAGGTAGCATGGGGATGGCACAGGCGCGGCAGGTTATCGGTCAGCTTGAGCATGAAAGTAGTCAGCATGTGCCGTTTGCTAACGAAATGGCAGAGTTGCTGTTCGGGCAGTTGGTGATGTTGCTGAATCGCCATCGTTACACCAGTGATTCGTTGCCGCCAACATCCAGCGAAACGTTGCTGGATAAGCTGATTACCCGGCTGGCGGCCAGCCTGAAAAGTCCCTTTGCGCTGGATAAATTTTGTGATGAGGCATCGTGCAGTGAGCGCGTTTTGCGTCAGCAATTTCGCCAGCAGACTGGAATGACCATCAATCAATATCTGCGGCAGGTCAGAGTGTGTCATGCGCAATATCTTCTCCAGCATAGCCGCCTGTTAATCAGTGATATTTCGACCGAATGTGGCTTTGAAGATAGTAACTATTTTTCGGTGGTGTTTACCCGGGAAACCGGGATGACGCCCAGCCAGTGGCGTCATCTCAATTCGCAGAAAGATTAATTCGCCATGCCGATGCCGACGATGTTAGCGGCGACAATAATCACCACACAACCGAGGCTCAACACCGTTACCGGACGGCGTCCTGCATTGTTCCACTCTTTCAGCACCAGCCCGACGATACCGCCGCACAATACATAGAAGCTCATATGCAGCATCCAACTGATGTAGTCATATTGCGCCGGAATGCGGGCGTGGCCCCAGGCATAGAAAAAGAATTGCAGATACCACATCAACCCGCCCAGTGCCGAGAGTAACACATTGTGAATGATCAGCGGTTTTGCCAGCGAGAAGTCGGCTTTTAGCGACAAATCCTTCACTTTTGCCAGACGAATAAAACAGAAACCGAGGTTAATGATCGCGCCGCCGCCCATGATGACAACATAGCTTGGCAGAGCGACATACAGTGGATCGACGCCAAGTGCGGCAGCGGCTTCATGCATCGGTTTTGCGGCGTTCATCGCAAAGGACATCCCGGCAGAGAAAATGCCGCACATCACCGCCAGCACCAGCCCTTTTTTCAGATTGAACTCTTCGGCTTTAATGCCCATCTTGCGCTCTTTCAACTGCCCGGCTCGAGTTACAATCCCTACGCCAATCAGCGCCACCAGAACGCCGAGCAACGTCATGCGTCCGCCTTCGGTGTTAATCAGCACATCGAAATTGCCGTTGATAATTGGCGTCATCAGCGTACCGACAATCAACGTAATGCCAATGGCGATGCCAATTCCCATCGACATGCCGAGATAACGCATGGTCAGGCCGTAGTTGATATTACCGATCCCCCACATAGCGCCGAACAGAAAAACAGGCAGCAGCGTAGAGAGACTAAACGAGCTGTAATACGCCCAGAAATTCGGTAGTAACAGGGCGCTGATGGCCCACGGCAGAATAATCCACGAAACAATCCCACCGACTGACCACATGGTTTCCCATGACCATTTTTTTACTTTTTTGAACGGAGCGTAAAAACAGGCTGCACTGGCCGCGCCGATCAAATGCCAAAATATCCCCATCGTAATCGCGTTACTCATCTTCTTATCCTCATCATTTTTCGTCGCTTCACATCTCCGACGAGATGAGTGTAAAAATCGTGCTGTCGATTAACCTTTCGCCTGTTGCCGCCGTTGTCGATTTACTGGCAATCACGGCATTAAGTGGGTGATTTGCTTCACATCTCGGGCATTTTCCTGCAAAACCATACCCTTACGAAAAGTACGGCATTGATAATCATTTTCAATATCATTTAATTAACTATAATGAACCAACTGCTTACGCGGCATTAACAATCGGCCGCCCGACAATACTGGAGATGAATATGAGCTATACCCTGCCATCCCTGCCGTATGCTTACGATGCCCTGGAACCGCACTTCGATAAGCAGACCATGGAAATCCACCACACCAAACACCATCAGACCTACGTAAACAACGCCAACGCGGCGCTGGAAAGCCTGCCAGAATTTGCCAACCTGCCGGTTGAAGAGCTGATCACCAAACTGGACCAGCTGCCAGCAGACAAGAAAACCGTACTGCGCAACAACGCTGGCGGTCACGCTAACCACAGCCTGTTCTGGAAAGGTCTGAAAAAAGGCACCACCCTGCAGGGTGACCTGAAAGCGGCTATCGAACGTGACTTCGGCTCCGTTGATAACTTCAAAGCAGAATTTGAAAAAGCGGCAGCTTCCCGCTTTGGTTCCGGCTGGGCATGGCTGGTGCTGAAAGGCGATAAACTGGCGGTGGTTTCTACTGCTAACCAGGACTCCCCGCTGATGGGTGAAGCTATTTCTGGCGCTTCCGGCTTCCCGATTCTGGGCCTGGATGTGTGGGAACATGCTTACTACCTGAAATTCCAGAACCGCCGTCCGGACTACATCAAAGAGTTCTGGAACGTGGTGAACTGGGACGAAGCAGCGGCACGTTTCGCGGCGAAAAAATAATCATTTGCCGTCTGCTGCAATGAGGCGTTTACGCCGCATATCAGCTTAAAAAATGAACCATCGCCAATGGCGGTGGTTTTTTTGTGATCAATTTCAAAATAAAAACAATGATCCGATAAAAATAAAACAGCGTTTCAATTGATGTGGTTTTGATCACTTTTATTGATTAAATGAATGTCTATCTTCGTTTCCATCAACACTGATGCTCCATTGAGGAATTACGCATCAGCCCTTAAAAATATGCCGACAGGTGATGGAAATGCAGATAAAACGCTCGATTGAGAAAATCCCGGGGGGGATGATGCTCGTCCCGCTATTCCTTGGCGCACTGTGCCACACCTTCTCGCCGGGGGCGGGGAAATATTTTGGATCATTCACCAACGGGATGATTACCGGTACGGTGCCCATTCTGGCGGTGTGGTTTTTTTGCATGGGGGCGTCAATAAAATTAAGCGCGACGGGAACGGTACTGCGTAAATCCGGTACGCTGGTGGTAACTAAAATTGCCGTCGCGTGGGTGGTTGCGGCAATTGCCTCGCGCATTATTCCGGAACATGGTGTTGAAGTTGGATTCTTTGCCGGACTTTCAACGCTGGCGCTGGTGGCGGCGATGGATATGACCAACGGCGGACTTTACGCTTCCATCATGCAGCAGTACGGCACAAAAGAAGAAGCTGGGGCATTTGTGTTGATGTCGTTGGAGTCCGGGCCGCTCATGACGATGATTATTCTGGGCACTGCCGGGATTGCCTCGTTTGAACCGCATGTTTTCGTCGGCGCAGTATTACCGTTCCTGGTGGGCTTTGCCCTGGGGAACCTTGACCCTGAATTACGAGAATTTTTCAGCAAAGCGGTGCAGACGCTGATTCCATTCTTTGCCTTCGCACTGGGCAATACCATTGATTTGACTGTAATTGCCCAGACAGGTTTGCTGGGGATCCTGTTGGGTGTGGCAGTAATTATCGTGACCGGTATTCCGTTGATTATCGCCGATAAATTGATTGGCGGTGGCGATGGCACTGCCGGAATTGCCGCTTCCAGTTCCGCAGGGGCCGCGGTAGCGACACCTGTGCTGATTGCAGAAATGGTGCCTGCGTTTAAACCGATGGCTCCGGCAGCAACTTCGCTGGTAGCGACGGCAGTCATTGTGACTTCGATTCTGGTGCCAATTCTTACCTCTATCTGGTCACGTAAAGTCAAAGCCAGAGCGGCGAAAATCGAAATTTTAGGTACGGTGAAATAAACCTGCTTCCTTAATCCCCACCGCCGGATGAACTAACGTTCGTCCGGTTTGCTATTGAGTTCCTGCCTGGATACTTACCGCGAAAACAGCACGCCTGACATAAAATAAATATGGTCTAATGGGGAAATTTCTCGTGGAGAGGGAACAGATGCGATATCCGGTTGATGTATACACAGGCAAGATTCAGGCTTATCCCGAAGGCAAACCCAGCGCAATTGCCAAAATCCAGGTTGATGGTGAGTTGATGCTGACGGAGCTGGGGCTGGAAGGTGACGAGCAGGCGGAGAAAAAGGTTCACGGCGGGCCAGACAGAGCGCTGTGTCATTATCCTCGTGAGCACTATCTCTACTGGGCGCGGGAATTTCCGGAACAGGCGGAGTTGTTTGTTGCGCCTGCGTTTGGTGAAAATCTCTCAACCGACGGTCTGACGGAAAGTAATGTTTATATGGGCGATATTTTCCGCTGGGGAGAGGCATTAATTCAGGTCAGCCAGCCGCGCTCGCCTTGCTATAAACTCAATTACCATTTTGATATCAGCGATATAGCGCAGTTGATGCAAAACACGGGTAAAGTGGGATGGTTGTATAGCGTGATAGCGCCAGGGAAAGTGTCTGCGGACGCACCGCTGGAGTTGGTTTCCCGTGTCAGCGATGTGACCGTGCAGGAGGCTGCCGCCATCGCATGGCATATGCCGTTTGATGACGATCAGTATCACCGTTTACTCTCCGCCGCCGGGTTATCGAAAAGCTGGACGCGGACGATGCAAAAGCGCCGACTGAGCGGCAAGATCGAAGATTTTTCCCGCCGGTTGTGGGGAAAATAACCCTCGGAGTGTAGGCCTGATAAGACGCTATCAGCGTCGCATCAGGCATCCTGCTCAAATGCCGGATGCGGCGTAAACGCCTTATCCTGCCTACAAATGCGGAGTTTAACTCCGCTTATACAGCGGCAACCAAATCACCAGCCGTAAACCGCCCAGCGGGCTGTCTTCTGCTTTCACCCAGCCACGATGCTGCTGAATGGCGGTTTCAACAATCGCCAGCCCCAAACCTGTACCGCCAGATTCACGATCGCGTGCTTCATCGGTCCGATAGAACGGACGGAAAATCTGTTCGCGATCTTCCGGGCTAACGCCAGGACCATCGTCGTCCACCGTAATGGTGATACCGTCTTTATCTACCGCAAAGCCCACTTCAATCTTCGTATGGGAATAACGCAGAGCATTACGAACAATGTTTTCCAGCGCACTTTCCAGGGCGTTCGGATTGCCGTACAGCGGCCACGGCCCAGGCGGGAAGTTAACTGTCAACGACTTGCCCATTTGCTCGGCTTCGAACGCCGCGTTATCCAGCACTTCACTCCACAACTGATTGGCTTTGATGGTCTCGCTAACCAGCGCGTTTTTTTGCTGATTACGTGACATCACCAACAGGTCGTTAATCATGCTGTCCAGACGTTGCGCTTCGGTTTCAATACGCTCCAGTTCCTTGCTCTCACCACTACGACGGCGCAGTAACGCCGTACCCAGTTGCAGACGCGTCAGCGGGGTGCGCAGCTCGTGAGAGATATCAGAAAGCAGACGCTGCTGAGAGGTCATCATGCGCTCCAGCGCGGTGACCATCTGGTTAAAACTGGCACCTGCGGCAAGGAATTCCTGTGGCCCCGCTTCCAGTTCCGGGTGCTGGCGTAAGTTTCCCTGGGCAACTTCATCGGCAGCGTTTTTCAGCTTACGCGCCGGTTTTGCCAGACTCCAGGCCAACCACAACAGCAGCGGCGTACTGACCAACATGGTGACAATCAGCAGTAATAACGGGCGGTCAAACAGTAAGTTAATGAAATCGGATTGAGAACTGCTGGCCGGACGAATCAGATAAAGTTGGTAATTATCTTCGCCATCACGTACGGAGAACGGACCGACCAGTTCCACGCGGCCATACTTTTTCTTCTGCGGATGATCGGCGTTATCGGCCTGACCAATAAAGTTACGAATGATCTGCATTTCGCTGCGTTCAGCGCCGATCACGCGGCCTTCGGTGGTCACCAATAACAAACGCTGTCCTGGCGGTGCCCACTTATCAATCGCCCGGAACAGACGCCGCCACCACATTAAATCGTTGGGCGGATCGTTCGCCAGCTCCGCTTCGACATGCTGCTCAATCATCAGCCCCTGACGCTGTTCGCTATCCAGAAGCTCGGTCATCTGGCGTGAATCGAGCTTGGGTAACATCAAAACCAACATCAACACCAGCGCCAGCGTCAGCCAGAAGATGGCGAAGATGCGCGCGGTTAAGCTGCCTATCATGAAGCAGAAACCATCAGATAGCCGCGACCACGCAAGGTTTTAAACCACGGGTGACCATCTTTACGATCCGGCAGTTTACGACGCAGGTTGGAAATGTGCATATCGATAGCGCGGTCGAAAGGCGTCAGGCGTTTGCCCAGCACTTCCTGGCTTAAATGTTCACGGGAAACCACCTGACCCAGATGCTGTGCCAGCAAATAGAGCAGGGTAAACTCAGTGCCGGTTAACTCCAGCGTTTGTCCGTCGAAGCTGGCTTCCTGACGGCCTGGATTCAGCACTAAGGCATCAACTTCCAGTGTCGGTGAACCGTTGTCGTTGTTTTGCTGTTGCTCGCTCCAGTGCGAACGGCGCAGGATCGCGCGAATACGTGCCACCAGCTCACGATCATTAAACGGTTTCGGGAGATAGTCATCTGCGCCCAGCTCAAGGCCGAGAACGCGATCAAGTTCACTGCCGCGCGCCGTCAACATAATGACAGGCGTCTGGTGTGTCTGGCGAAGTGCTTTTAATGTGTCGATACCATTTTTCTTCGGCATCATTACGTCAAGCAAAAGTAAATCAATGCTGTCGTCCAGAAGATCAAGCGCCTGTTCCCCATCGTGGGCAACAATCACGTTGAAGCCTTCCATCTCGAGCAGCTCCTTTAATAGGGAAGTCAGCTCTCGGTCATCATCAACTAACAGGATTTTATTCATTGTTTAAATACCTCCGAGGCAGAAATTACGTCATCAGACGTCGCTAATCCATGACTTTACGTTGTTTTACACCCCCTGACGCATGTTTGCAGCCTGAATCGTAAACTCTCTATCGTTGAATCGCGACAGAAAGATTTTGGGAGCAAATGATGCGCATAGTTACCGCTGCCGTCATGGCCTCAACGCTGGCAGTCAGTTCATTAAGCCACGCTGCTGAAGTCGGTTCAGGCGATAACTGGCATCCGGGTGAAGAACTTACGCAGCGCAGTACGCAGAGCCATATGTTCGACGGCATAAGTTTAACCGAACATCAGCGTCAGCAGATGCGAGATCTTATGCAACAGGCCCGGCACGAACAGCCTCCTGTTAATGTTAGCGAACTGGAGACAATGCATCGCCTTGTCACCGCAGAAAATTTTGATGAAAACGCTGTGCGCGCACAGGCAGAAAAAATGGCGAATGAGCAAATTGCTCGTCAGGTTGAGATGGCAAAAGTCCGCAACCAAATGTATCGCCTGTTAACGCCGGAGCAGCAAGCGGTTTTAAACGAGAAACATCAACAACGAATGGAGCAGTTGCGTGACGTGACGCAATGGCAAAAAAGTTCATCGTTGAAGCTATTGAGTAGTAGCAACTCACGTTCCCAGTAGTAAACCCTGTTTTCCTTGCCATAGACACCATCCCTGTCTTCCCCCACATGATGTGGGGGTTTTTTTTATCCTCAATTTGCCTGCTGCTTAATGCATTGCAGATGATTTGCTTCCGTTATACTAGCGTCAGTTGATAGCGGGAGTATTTATGAATCAATCTTATGGACGGCTGGTCAGTCGGGCGGCGATTGCTGCGACGGCGATGGCTTCGTTGCTATTGCTGATTAAAATTTTTGCATGGTGGTATACCGGGTCGGTGAGTATTCTCGCCGCGCTGGTGGATTCGCTGGTGGATATCGGCGCGTCGTTGACGAATTTACTGGTGGTGCGATATTCCCTGCAACCTGCCGACGATAATCACTCGTTTGGTCACGGTAAAGCAGAGTCCCTCGCGGCGCTGGCGCAAAGTATGTTTATCTCCGGTTCGGCACTATTCCTGTTTTTGACGGGTATTCAACATCTGATATCTCCAACACCGATGACAGATCCAGGCGTCGGGGTTATCGTGACAATTGTGGCGCTAATTTGTACGATTATCCTTGTCTCGTTTCAGCGTTGGGTGGTGCGCCGGACGCAAAGCCAGGCGGTGCGGGCTGATATGCTACATTACCAGTCTGATGTTATGATGAACGGCGCAATTCTGCTGGCGCTGGGGTTGTCCTGGTACGGCTGGCATCGCGCCGATGCTCTGTTTGCATTGGGAATCGGCATCTATATTTTATATAGCGCGTTACGCATGGGATATGAGGCGGTACAGTCATTACTGGATCGCGCATTGCCTGATGAGGAACGGCAAGAAATTATTGATATCGTGACTTCCTGGCCGGGTGTTAGCGGCGCTCACGATCTTCGCACGCGGCAGTCAGGGCCGACCCGCTTTATTCAGATTCATTTGGAAATGGAAGACTCTCTGCCTTTGGTTCAGGCACATATGGTGGCGGATCAGGTAGAGCAGGCTATTTTACGGCGTTTTCCGGGATCGGATGTAATTATCCATCAGGACCCCTGTTCCGTCGTACCCAGGGAGGGTAAACGGTCTATGCTTTCATAATCAGTATAAAAGAGAGCCAGACCCGCATTTTGTGTATAAAATACCGCCATTTGGCCTGACCTGAATCAATTCAGCAGGAAGTGATTGTTATACTATTTGCACATTCGTTGGATCACTTCGATGTGCAAGAAGACTTCCGGCAACAGATTTTATTTTGCATTCCAAAGTTCAGAGGTAGTCATGATTAAGAAAATCGGTGTGTTGACAAGCGGCGGTGATGCGCCAGGCATGAACGCCGCAATTCGCGGGGTTGTTCGTTCTGCGCTGACAGAAGGTCTGGAAGTAATGGGCATTTATGACGGCTATCTGGGTCTGTATGAAGACCGTATGGTACAGCTAGACCGTTACAGCGTTTCTGACATGATCAACCGTGGCGGTACGTTCCTCGGTTCTGCGCGCTTCCCGGAATTCCGCGACGAGAACATCCGCGCCGTGGCTATCGAAAACCTGAAAAAACGTGGTATCGACGCGCTGGTGGTTATCGGCGGTGACGGTTCCTACATGGGTGCAATGCGTCTGACCGAAATGGGCTTCCCGTGCATCGGTCTGCCGGGCACTATCGACAACGACATCAAAGGCACTGACTACACTATCGGTTTCTTCACTGCGCTGAGCACCGTTGTAGAAGCGATCGACCGTCTGCGTGACACCTCTTCTTCTCACCAGCGTATTTCCGTGGTGGAAGTGATGGGTCGTTATTGTGGCGATCTGACCCTGGCTGCGGCCATTGCCGGTGGCTGTGAATTCGTTGTAGTTCCGGAAGTTGAATTCAGCCGTGAAGACCTGGTAAACGAAATCAAAGCGGGTATCGCGAAAGGTAAAAAACACGCGATCGTGGCGATTACCGAACATATGTGTGATGTTGACGAACTGGCGCATTTCATCGAGAAAGAAACCGGTCGTGAAACCCGCGCAACTGTGCTGGGCCACATCCAGCGCGGTGGTTCTCCGGTGCCTTACGACCGTATTCTGGCTTCCCGTATGGGCGCTTACGCTATCGATCTGCTGCTGGCAGGTTACGGCGGTCGTTGTGTAGGTATCCAGAACGAACAGCTGGTTCACCACGATATCATCGACGCTATCGAAAACATGAAGCGTCCGTTCAAAGGTGACTGGCTGGACTGCGCGAAAAAACTGTATTAATGATTTCGGAAAAAGGCAGATTCCTTTAGCCTGAAACCGATGACAGAAGCAAAAATGCCTGATGCGCTTCGCTTATCAGGCCTACATGAATTCTGCAATTTATTGAATTTGCAAACTTTTGTAGGCCGGATAAGGCGTTCGCGCCGCATATGGCATGGACAAAGCGCACTTTGTCAGCAATATGAGGCGGATTTCTTCCGCCTTTTTAATCCCCCAACATATACCCGCAAGTTATAGCCAATCTTTTTTTATTCTTTAATGTTTGGTTAACCTTCTGGCACGCTTTGCTCATCACAACACAACATAAGAGAGTCGGGCGATGAACAAGTGGGGCGTAGGGTTAACATTTTTGCTGGCGGCAACCAGCGTTATGGCAAAGGATATTCAGCTTCTTAACGTTTCATATGATCCAACGCGCGAATTGTACGAACAGTACAACAAGGCATTCAGCGCCCACTGGAAACAGCAAACTGGCGATAACGTGGTGATTCGTCAGTCACACGGTGGTTCAGGCAAACAAGCGACGTCGGTAATCAATGGTATTGAAGCTGATGTTGTCACTCTGGCTCTGGCCTATGACGTGGACGCAATTGCGGAACGCGGGCGGATTGATAAAGAGTGGATCAAACGTCTGCCGGATAACTCCGCACCGTACACTTCCACCATTGTTTTCCTGGTGCGTAAGGGCAATCCGAAGCAGATCCATGACTGGAACGATCTGATTAAACCGGGTGTTTCGGTGATCACGCCTAATCCGAAAAGCTCTGGTGGCGCACGCTGGAACTACCTGGCTGCCTGGGGCTACGCGCTGCATCACAACAACAACGATCAGGCAAAAGCACAGGATTTTGTTCGGGCACTGTATAAAAACGTCGAAGTTCTGGATTCTGGCGCGCGCGGCTCCACTAACACCTTTGTCGAGCGCGGGATTGGCGATGTACTGATCGCTTGGGAAAACGAAGCTCTGCTGGCAGCGAATGAACTGGGGAAAGATAAATTCGAAATCGTCACGCCGAGTGAGTCTATCCTCGCAGAGCCAACCGTGTCGGTGGTCGATAAAGTGGTCGAGAAAAAAGGCACCAAAGAGGTGGCGGAAGCCTACCTGAAATATCTCTACTCGCCAGAAGGTCAGGAAATTGCCGCGAAAAACTACTACCGTCCGCGCGACGCTGAGGTAGCGAAAAAGTACGAAAATGCGTTTCCAAAGCTGAAGTTATTCACCATTGATGAAGAGTTCGGCGGCTGGACGAAAGCGCAAAAAGAGCATTTTGCTAACGGCGGTACGTTCGATCAGATCAGCAAACGCTGATTTCCCCAGGATAATTATCAAACCCGGTGGTTTCTCGCGACCGGGTTTTTTATTTGTCACGATTTTGCGTTACCCTTGCATCTCTTTGAGGTACAGGGAAAAAAAGATGAAAAAAGCGGGTCTTCTTTTTTTGGTGATGATAGTTATCGCCGTTGTGGCTGCCGGTATTGGTTACTGGAAATTAACCGGTGAAGAGTCGGATACATTACGTAAGATTGTCCTTGAGGAATGTTTGCCCAATCAGCAGCAAAATCAAAATCCTTCGCCATGTGCGGAAGTCAAACCCAATGCCGGATACGTGGTTTTAAAAGATCTTAATGGCTCACTGCAATATCTGTTGATGCCAACGTATCGTATTAACGGTACTGAAAGTCCTTTGTTGACCGATCCTTCAACGCCGAACTTCTTTTGGTTGGCCTGGCAGGCGCGTGATTTTATGAGCAAAAAATACGGCCAGCCGGTTCCCGATCGCGCGGTTTCTTTGGCGATCAACTCCCGCACCGGACGTACGCAAAACCATTTTCATATTCATATCTCTTGTATTCGTCCTGATGTGCGCGAACAGCTGGATAACAATCTGGCGAACATCAGCAGCCGCTGGTTGCCACTGCCAGGTGGTTTGCGCGGGCATGAATACCTGGCGCGTCGGGTAACGGAAAGCGAACTGGTACAACGCAGCCCATTTATGATGCTGGCAGAAGAAGTACCTGAGGCGCGGGAACATATGGGAAGCTACGGGCTGGCGATGGTACGGCAGAGTGATAATTCGTTTGTGTTGCTGGCGACACAACGAAATCTACTGACGCTGAACCGTGCTTCAGCCGAGGAAATCCAGGATCATCAGTGTGAGATTTTGCGTTAAGGCGAGGAGTTAAGGAAAGTAAGTGCCGGATATGAAATCCGGCACCTGTCAGACTTAAGCCTGTTTAGCCGCTTCTGCAGCTTTAACGATTACTGCGAAAGCGTCAGCTTTCAGAGACGCACCGCCAACCAGCGCGCCGTCGATGTCTGGCTGAGCAAACAGTTCTGCAGCGTTAGACGCGTTTACAGAGCCGCCGTACTGAATGATCACTTGTTCAGCGATGTTAGCGTCAACTTTAGCGATGTGGTCACGGATGAATTTGTGAACAGCCTGTGCCTGAGCCGGAGTTGCAGATTTGCCAGTACCGATTGCCCATACAGGTTCGTAAGCGATAACCGCACCTTCGAATGCCGCAGCACCCTGAGTTTTCAGTACCGCGTCGATCTGACGTGCGCAAACTTCTTCAGTTTTTCCCGCTTCGTTTTCAGCTTCGGTTTCACCGATGCACAGAACCGGAGTCAGACCCTGCTCTTTCAGCACCGCGAATTTTTTCGCAATCAGTTCGTCAGACTCTTTGTGGTAAGTACGACGTTCAGAGTGGCCGATGATGATGTACTGAGCGCCGATGTCTTTCAGCATAGCGGCAGAAGTTTCACCGGTGAATGCGCCGGACAGGTTCAGGTCCACGTTTTGCGCACCCAGCATGATGTGGCTGCCTTCAGCTTCGCGCTTCGCCATATCGATGTACATTTCCGGTGGTGCGATTGCAACCGCACAGCCAGCAACACCTGCCAGCTCTTTACGCAGGTTAGAAACCAGCTCGTGAACCATGTGGCGGCTGCCGTTCAGTTTCCAGTTACCCATCACTAAAGGATGTCGCATTTTAATTCTCCA
The DNA here is from genome assembly GCF_046487665.1 of Escherichia sp. WS1152. Classification (NCBI taxonomy): domain Bacteria; kingdom Pseudomonadati; phylum Pseudomonadota; class Gammaproteobacteria; order Enterobacterales; family Enterobacteriaceae; genus Escherichia; species Escherichia sp. WS1152. The sequence continues at coordinate 72,176 of NZ_JBJQJA010000016.1, forward strand.
CGCTTATAAGCGAATAAAGGAAGATGGCCGCCCCGCAGGGCAGCAGGTCTGTGAAACAGTATAGAGATTCATCGGCACAAAGGCTTTGCTTTTTGTCATTTATTCAAACCTTCAAGCGATTCAGATAGCGCCAGCTTAATCGGTTCAACAGCGAAGGTCAGCCCCTTTTCGCCGTTGTCCGCGACAACATAACGCAGTGCACCTTCTGTCTCGGTGTAATAACGTTTGTTTTTCCCCGCCGTTAGTAGCGACTGCAGTTTTTTCTGGCTTTGTGTTTTGGTCATTAATGGGGTGAGTGTGCGGATCACTGCTGCCATGTATTCCTGAGCTTTCGCTTTCGCTGCTTTTTGCTCTGGCCCCTGGATGGGTAGCCAGGTCATTTGAATGCTTTTGATTTTTAAGGTACCGCGCTCCAGCGCTGTAGAAGCATACAAGTTCTCGTTAATTTTACTTGCAGCACGAGTGAGATTGGCTTTGTCGGGACTGCTGTCGATGGCACGAAATTCGTTCAGTGGCAGGCTAGGATTCTGGCTGTTAAAGTCTTCTCGAAACTGGCTGATGGAGAGATCGAAAGTAGGGGCTCCAGCCAGCAGATAAGGCGCGGTCGTTGCCGTATCTGGTGTTTGTGCATGCGCCGTTGTTGTAACGGTTAATGCAGAACATAAGAGAAAAAACAGCGTACACCCTGGCTTCATTGACAGTACCTTTTGTTATGACTGGCTCCGATTAAAACGATATCTGTCGCCCTTGTCAAAAGGGTAGAATCTTGGAAAAGACAACCATCAAGGAACTTACATGACCATACAGCAATGGTTATTCTCATTTAAAGGGCGTATTGGACGCCGTGATTTCTGGATTTGGATAGGCCTGTGGTTCGCAGGCATGCTGGTGCTTTTCTCACTGGCGGGTAAAAATTTACTCGATATTCAGACCGCGGCGTTTTGCCTTGTGTGCTTGCTTTGGCCAACAGCGGCAGTAACCGTTAAGCGCTTGCATGATCGCGGGCGTTCCGGCGCATGGGCATTTCTGATGATTGTGGCGTGGATGCTGCTGGCGGGTAACTGGGCGATTTTACCGGGTGTCTGGCAATGGGCGGTGGGGCGTTTTGTCCCGACGTTGATTCTGGTGATGATGCTTATCGATCTTGGTGCGTTTGTTGGCACACAAGGCGAAAATAAATATGGTAAAGATACTCAGGATGTGAAGTATAAAGCCGACAATAAATCAAGTAATTAACCTTTAATATATCTCTTACTGCTATTTTTTTCCGGGATTGTTATTTCCACGATGCAAATGACAATACCCGGAAAATCCTTCTGAACTCTTCACCTTAAGCAATATCAAAAAAAATGGTAATCCATAAGATCATTACTTGTTTGTTCTTCCCTTAACGGCGCATTATTCTTAAGTCGTAATCGACAGAGAGGCGAATATACAGAGGTGCCCTATGAAAGATGTCGTAGATAAATGCAGTACTAAAGGATGTGCAATTGATATCGGTACGGTGATTGATAACGACAACTGTACCAGTAAGTTTTCGCGCTTTTTTGCCACCCGCGAAGAAGCAGAGTCCTTTATGACCAAACTGAAAGAGCTTGCCGCCGCTGCATCCTCTGCAGATGAAGGGGCCAGCGTGGCCTATAAGATTAAGGATCTGGAGGGGCAAGTTGAGCTTGATGCGGCCTTCACCTTCTCATGCCAGGCCGAGATGATTATTTTTGAGTTATCACTGCGTTCGTTAGCTTGATGGAGTTGCTTTAGAAGGAGTTAAACATGGCTTATAAACACATTGGCGTGGCAATTTCCGGGAATGAAGAAGATGCCTTACTGGTGAATAAAGCCCTGGAGCTCGCCAGACATAATGACGCTCACCTGACGTTAATTCATATTGATGATGGCTTAAGCGAGTTGTACCCGGGTATCTACTTCCCTGCAACAGAAGATATTCTTCAATTGTTGAAGAATAAGTCGGATAACAAGCTGTATAAACTGACGAAAAATATTCAATGGCCGAAGACAAAACTGCGTATTGAACGCGGAGAAATGCCGGAAACACTGCTGGAAATTATGCAAAAAGAGCAGTGCGACCTCCTTGTCTGTGGTCATCACCACTCATTTATCAACCGTTTGATGCCGGCATATCGCGGGATGATCAATAAGTTGAGTGCGGATTTGCTCATCGTGCCGTTTATCGATAAGTAACCGCTTACCAGTAATGCTCCGCTGTCATGTGACCCGGTCGGCGACGTAAATGTTTCGTCATCTGCCGGGTCTCTTTCAGCAACTGTTGCGTATCGCGCACCATCTGTGGATTGCCGCACAGCATCACATGGCTGGTTTCTTTATTCATCGGCAGGCCAACCGCGCTTTCCAGTTCACCACTTTCAATTAACGCCGGTATCCGTCCGGTGAGCGAACCCGCTGCCGTTTCCCGACTGACCACCGTCTGAATGCGCAGTTTTCCTTCGTAGCGTTTTTCCAGTTCTTGCATCAGTGGCAAATAGCTTAAGTCGGCGGCATAACGTGCGGCGTGCACCAGGACCAGATTTTTGAAGCGATCTAAATCTTTGCCTAGTTGTAGAATCGATAAATAAGGGCCAATCGCTGTACCGGTTGCCAGCATCCATAGCGTTTCGCAATCTGGTACTTCATCCAGAACAAAGAAGCCAGCTGCTTCGCTAACCACCTGCACTTCATCGCCCGGTTTCAGTGCCGCCAATCGTGGGCTTAATTTGCCATCGGGGACGGTGACCAGGTAAAACTCCAGATCGGGATTATCGGGCGAGTTAACATAGGAGTAGGCGCGCTGGACGCGTTCGCCGTCGATTTCAAGGCCAAGCTTGGTAAATTGCCCGGCGGTAAACGGAAGCACGGGAGCGTGAACGGTGAGACTAAACAGGGCGTCGGTCCAGTTCTGCACTTTAGTGACTTTGCCTGTTACCCAATCAGCCATGTTTTTCTCCTGTTTTGATTGACTTGCCTTATCTTCGTTCTCCGAACAAAAAAATTCCAGTCCCGAAGGACTGGAAGGCTCAATCGATCAAATCAATCAGAGGATGTGCACCTGCATTTCCGGGTCTTTGCGATCCAGATAGTGGATAGACTGAATGCGGCGAATGGTGCGTGATTTGCCGCGGATCAGCAGCGTTTCGGTAGTCGCGATATTGCCTTTGCGGCTAATGCCTTCCAGCAGATCGCCTTTGGTAATACCGGTGGCAGAGAAGATGACGTTATCGCTGCGCGCCATATCGCCCAGACGCAATACTTTACCGGCTTCGATGCCCATCGCTTTGCAGCGTGCCAGCTCCTGCTCGCCAATGCGACGATTCTCTTCATTGTCGCCTTTGACGTCATGACGCGCCAGCAGACGACCGTTCATGTCGCCATCTAATGCGCGGATCACCGCCGCAGAAACCACGCCTTCCGGCGCGCCACCAATACCGTACAGCACGTCAACTTCGCTGTCTGGCATACAGGTGAGAATTGAGGCCGCAACGTCGCCATCCGGAATAGCAAATACGCGTACGCCGAGTTGCTGCATTTCTGCGATAACGGCATCGTGGCGCGGTTTTGCCAGAATCGTTACCGTTAGTTCGCTCAATGGTTTGCCGAGCGCCGCCGCAACATTGCGCAGGTTATCCGCCAGCGGCAGGTTCAGATCAATGGTGCCTTTGGCTCCCGGCCCGACAATCAGCTTCTCCATATACATATCCGGCGCATTGAGGAAGCAGCCTTTATCGCCTACTGCCAGCACCGCCAGCGCGTTAGCCTGGCCCATCGCCGTCATGCGCGTGCCTTCAATCGGATCAACAGCAATATCTACCGCGTCGCCGCGACCAGTACCGACTTTTTCACCAATGTAGAGCATCGGTGCTTCGTCGATTTCACCTTCACCAATGACGATGGTGCCGTCAATGTTGACCTGGTTGAGCATAATACGCATGGCGTTTACCGCCGCGCCGTCCGCGGTGTTTTTATCGCCGCGTCCTAACCATTTGTAGCCAGCCAGCGCCGCAGATTCGGTGACGCGGGAAAATTCGATGGCAAGTTCTCGTCTCATAGCAAACTCTAAGCAGTAAGGAATGGCGCGAAGTGTAGCACAGGGGAAGGGGGGGATTATTGATGTGTGCGGGGTTGCCCCCGCACGGTTTCAGAGTCTGCGTGATGCCGGATGCGGCGTGAACGCCTTATCCCGCCTACACAAAATGGCATTGGCTCGTAGGCCTGATAAGACGCGTAAGCGTCGCATCAGGCGATCAGCATCAGGCAATCGATTCAGGTGCCTGACATTACTCGTCGTGTTCTTCCCACGCCATCGCGCGTTTGACCGCTTTTTTCCAGCCTGCGTAACGGTAATTACGCTCAGTGGTTTCGATGCCTGGACGGAACTCGCGCTCAATCACCGCTTTCTCTTGCAGCTCGTCGAGATTTTGCCAGAAGCCAACAGCCAGACCAGCAAGATAGGCCGCACCCAACGCAGTCACTTCGCGCACTTCCGGGCGTTCAACGCGCGTGCCGAGAATATCGGACTGGAACTGCATCAGGAAATTGTTTGCCACGGCGCCGCCGTCCACGCGCAGGGCGTGCAGACGAATGCCTGAGTCGGCCTGCATCGCTTCCAGCACGTCACGCGTCTGATAAGCGATAGATTCCAGCGTCGCACGGATGATGTGGTTGGCGTTCACCCCACGAGTCAGACCGAAAATCGCCCCGCGCGCATACGGGTCCCAGTATGGCGCACCCAGCCCGGTAAATGCCGGAACCACATACACACCATTGGTGTTTTGCACTTTGGTGGCGAAATATTCGGAATCGTAGGCGTCGTTAATCAACTTCATCTCATCGCGCAGCCACTGAATGGATGCGCCTGCCATAAACACTGCACCTTCCAACGCATAGTTCACTTCGCCAGTCGGGCCGCAGGCGATGGTGGTCAGCAGGCCGTTTTCTGATTTCACCGCTTTCTCGCCAGTGTTCATCAGCATAAAGCAGCCAGTGCCATAGGTGTTCTTCGCCATCCCTTCTTTCACGCACAACTGACCAAACAGCGCGGCCTGCTGGTCACCGGCGATCCCGGAGATTGGAATACGCGTGCCGCCTTTGCCGCCAATGTTAGTCTGACCGTACACTTCGGAAGAACGACGCACTTCTGGCAGCATCTCGCGCGGAATATCCAGCACTTCCAGCATTTTGTCGTCCCAGTCCAGGGTATGGATGTTGAACAACATGGTACGAGAGGCGTTGGTATAATCGGTCACATGGACACGGCCCTGAGTCATTTTCCAGATAAGCCACGTATCAACCGTACCAAACAGCAATTCACCACGACGCGCACGCTCGCGAGAGCCTTCCACATGGTCGAGGATCCACTTCACTTTGGTGCCAGAAAAGTACGGGTCAATCACCAGACCGGTATTGCTGCGGATATAATCTTCTAAACCGTCACGTTTTAAATGCTCGCAGATTTCTGCGGTACGACGGCACTGCCAGACAATGGCGTTATAGATAGGCTTGCCGGTTTCTTTTTCCCAGACAATAGTGGTTTCACGCTGGTTCGTAATACCGATAGCTGCAATTTGATCGGAACTGATATCGGCTTTCGCCAGCACTTCTACCAGCGTGGAGCTTTGGGTGGCCCAGATTTCCATTGGGTCGTGTTCTACCCAGCCTGGTTTTGGGTAGATTTGCTCAAATTCGCGCTGCGACACGCTAATGATATTGGCATCGTGATCCATTACGACCGCGCGGGAGCTGGTGGTGCCCTGGTCGAGCGCAACGATATATTTTTTTTCAGTCATGTTTAATTGTCCCGTAGTCATATTACAGCGAAGCTTTTTGTTCTGAAGGAGTTGTGGTCTCCTTTTCTTCCACAACACAGATATCGCAAGGCAAATGGCGACCAATCAGTTTGCGGTAGGCAAATGCACCTACAATCGCGCCAACGATAGGGCCAAAAAGCGGCACCAGGAAGTAAGGAATGTCTCTGCCGCCGGTAAAGGCGACATTGCCCCAGCCCGCCAGCCAGGCAAAGACTTTCGGACCGAAGTCACGCGCTGGGTTCATGGCAAAACCCGTCAATGGGCCCATAGATGCGCCAATGACCGCAATCAGTAGACCAATCAGCAAGGGAGCCAAAGGGCCGCGTGGTACACCGTTGCCATCGTCCGTTAACGCCAGGATCAGCCCCATCAGAATAGCGGTAATCACCATCTCAACTGCGAAAGCCTGCACAAAATTGATATGAGGATTAGGGTAAGTAGAGAAAGTGCCTGCCAGATCAACACTTTCAACGCTGCCGCGAACAATGTGATGAGTCTGCTCGAAGTCGAAAAATAAATTGTAGTAAAGCCCGTAAACTAAAGCCGCAGCACAGAAAGCGCCGGCAACTTGTGAAACGATAAAAGGAATAACTTTGCGCTTGTCGAAACAGGCAAACAGCCACAATGCAATGGTAACAGCGGGGTTAAGATGCGCGCCGGAAACCCCTGCGGTCAGGTAGATGGCCATTGCCACCCCCAGTCCCCAAATGACACTGATTTCCCACTGACCAAAAGACGCACCAGCGACTTTTAGTGCTGCAACGCAACCCACACCGAAAAAAATCAACAACCCGGTACCGAGGAATTCAGCAATGCACTGGCCTTTCAAGGTTGATGTTTGACTCATAATCGGATCCTGAAGAGTTAATGTTTGTTGTATGCGTGAAAGTCACGGACCTCCACGATGCTTGTAGGCATGCTGTAAACTTATCGTTAACGAGCAAAAACGAGAAATATCGAACTTAAAATGTGTGTGCTTCGTCATAAAATGAGCGTTATCGCGCCATTTATTCCATCTGATTGTACATGATGCATGTTTGTTAGATCATTCGCGCAACAAATTTATTAACATTTTTGATTGGTGTGGATTATGTCACCAGGAGAAGGATGAAAAGTGTGGCAAACCGTAATCTGCAAGGCGTGCCGCTGGACAGCGATGGCGCGGCTTCATACAATCGGAGCTAACTAAAGTGCGCTCGTATTTATTAAGGCGTCACCGGTAATCGGGACGAGGATTTTTTATCCATCAACGCCTTGCAATTCAGGAGAGGTATGACAATGTCATTAGAAGTGTTTGAGAAACTGGAAGCAAAAGTACAGCAGGCGATTGATACCATCACTCTGTTGCAGATGGAAATCGAAGAGCTGAAAGAAAAAAACAACTCACTGTCGCAGGAAGTTCAAAATGCCCAGCATCAGCGCGAAGAGCTGGAGCGTGAGAACAACCATCTGAAAGAACAGCAGAACGGCTGGCAGGAACGTCTGCAGGCCCTGCTGGGTCGCATGGAAGAGGTTTAATCTCTTCCACGCAGAGGCGCCGCAAGGCGCCTTATTTTTTACTTCACTGTATTTTTAGCAGACAACATAATCTCCATCGCCTGTTGGCGATATTTATCTGCCGTATCTGGCTCCATTAATGCAATGATCCCCACAGCCCTGGGGGTGTCTTCAAGATAAACACTGATGGTTCTTTTCTGCTGACCATCAAAATTTATCAACACATCCTGATACTTACAGGTGAAATGTTTGGCATTACAATCATGAAACTGGAAGGTTTCTTCATTGTATTGATCCTTGAGATTGTCTCGCTGCATCTTCTTTAACTCTTCCAGCGAGTCATCGGCGCTACGTCCTGCGGGCAGGCGGAAAGCAGAAATAAAGACGCTATTATCTTCACTTCTTATATCAATGGTTTTATCAGTACTAATAGAAACCGTATTCCAGTGTCGGTTTGGGACAGTCACGGAAATAGCTGCCTTCTCAAACGTATAGTGCCACGGGGTGAACAGACGAAACGTATTGCCGACGTTGGATAAAAGCAGGACTCCCAATACCCAACAGCACCCGCGAGTAAAACTGGCGAAGTTACGCGTTTTTTTAGTGAATGTGCACAGAATACCTGACACAAGCACGGGAAGTAATAACGGCCCAAGAAGTACTGAACCGATATACTCGCCAACCATCCCAGGATCTCCAGTAAGCAAGTTACTGTGCTGAAGATGACTAAGAAAAACAGTTATTATCCATAGTATTAATAAGATAACGTATCTCATATCAATCCATTATTATTAACATGCACATCAGATCATTGACGAGCAGAAAGCATCATTTTCATTACTTCTTCTTGATATTCGTCCAAATAATCTGGGTCGATAGCTGCGACCAGTTGTATCAAATTAGTGTTATCCAGTAGAGTCATGAAAATAGCATGTCTTACTTTGCCATCACTCATTGTTTGCACTCCTTCCTGATAAGCGCAGGCAAATCCCTGAACATCACAAACATGCATTTCTGCAGTTCCGTTTTGAATCGCGGTAAGTTCCTCGATTGAATGCACACCGAGTTCATTTTGTGAGAAGGCAACAATAGCTAAAATAGCATGGGCATCCCGGGTCACCAGGGTTGGTCCTTGTTTTACTATATTGGCAACCCACTGTTTGCTCGGAACCGTGACGGTGATACCTGGCTCCGGGAAAGTATAATCCCATATGCTGTGTCGTTCCCACACCGTATAGCTGCTATAGATAAGAAATAATCCCATTAACCAACAAGTGCCGCGAATAAAGCTGCGGCTGCTTCTTTTTTTTATCGTTATACAGATGATTGTGGCGATAATAAATGATAAGGCAAGTGGGTTAAAAAATACGTTAGCAAAATATAAAATCATTTCACCCGCGTTGCCAGATAAAAGAAATTTGTAGCGGAAATGGTTAACGGCTATAAGTAATAAATATATAAATAAAAGAATAATATTCTGCATGAATGCGTCCATGTATAAAAAAGGGGAATTTAATTCCCCTTTTAACGCATGGCAGATACTTATTCAATATCCAGCGGATCTTCTGAAAGAATAATCCCGGTATTGTCGGCATAAAGATGGTCGCCGGAGAAGAAGGTAACACCGCCAAAATTGACGCGGACATCGCTTTCGCCAATGCCTTCGCCAGCGGCACCAACCGGAATTGCCGCCATCGCCTGGATGCCGATATCCAACTCTTCCAGGTCATCTACCTGACGCACCGCGCCGTAAATGACCAGACCTTCCCATTCATTTTGTACTGCCAGACGCGCCAGTTCAGCATCGACCAGTGCGCGACGAACAGAACCACCGCCATCGACGACAAGAACACGACCACGGCCATTCTGTTCGAGCAGATCGTACAGCAACCCGTTGTCCTCGAAACATTTTACCGTGATTATTTGTCCGCCAAACGACGCCCGTCCGCCAAAGTTGGAGAACAGCGGTTCCACGACGTTAACATCTTCTTGATAGATGTCACAAAGCTCGGAAGTATCGTATTTCATAGGCTTAACATTCAGTTGCTGCGAGAATTTTCAGTATATCGCGCTATGTGGTCTGTTGGCAAAATCATCAATTGTTAATTGATATTTGTCAGTTATGCTGCCCACTGGCTTAGGAATATCCCTACAACAAACAGCAGGTTAGTCAGTAACGCTCCCTTGACAGTGCGTTCCAGCATCGGTCGCATCGCCACCGGGTCCATTTCCCGCATCACATAACGGGCTTGCTTCACCAGCAACGGTGCCGCCAGCAGGAACAGCCAGCCCCACAGGCTATGCAGCGAAAAGAGATTAAACAGCGCCAGACATACCAGAGAGCCCATCAGCAGGCAGGCATGATAACGACGCGCGTTCACTTCACCTAAGCGCACCACCAGCGTGTTTTTGCCGTTTTCGCGGTCGCTATTGATATCACGCAGGTTATTAATGTTCAGTACTGCCGTTGCCAGCAGGCCGCATGCGGTCGCCGGAAGGATCAGTGCCGGAATCAATGTATGAGCCTGTAAATACCAGCTCCCCATGACGCTTAACCAGCCAAAGAAAACCAGTACGGAAATATCACCCAGACCGATATAACCATAAGGACGATTGCCCACGGTGTAGGTGATAGCGGCAATAATCGACAACCCGCCAAGAATCAGGAAACCGACAAAATCAGCCAGCGTATGGCATGCCACTGCAACCAGTGCCAGCCCAGAGAGACAGATGAGCACGACGGTAATAATGAGCGCCCGTTTCATCTCTTGCTGGGTAATGACCCCTTTTTGCATGCCGCGTAGCGGCCCAATGCGGTCAGGTTTATCGCTGCCTTTTACTGCATCGCCGTAATCATTGGCGAGGTTAGAAAGGATCTGTAATAGCCCGGCGGTAATCAGTGCCAGCAGGGCGACCAGCGGATCAAAATGACCTTGCCACCATGCCAGCGCCGTCCCGACGATAATTGCAGCAAAGGCGAGGGGGAGGGTTTTAGGTCGTAAACTTTCCAGCCACGCCTGAGTTCGGCTAATTTGTTGTTCAGTCATAATACGCGCCAATAAAAATGGGGCCTTTCAGCCCCATCAAACAATGATGAAAATGATTGAACGCGATTATAGGATAAAACGGCTCAGATCTTCATCTGCCACCAACGCATCCAGATGTTTGCTCACATAATCTGCGTCAATAGTGATATTTTGACCGCTTAAATCGCTGGCGTCGTAGGAAATCTCTTCCATTAAACGCTCCAGAACAGTGTGTAAACGACGAGCACCGATGTTTTCGGTAGATTCGTTCACCTGCCATGCCGCTTCCGCGATGCGTTTAATACCGGAGTCGGTAAACTCGATATTTACGCCTTCAGTCGCCATCAGTGCTTTGTACTGCACGGTGATAGAGGCATTCGGCTCGGTCAGAATACGCTCAAAGTCGCTGGTGGTCAGTGCCTGCAGTTCAACGCGGATTGGCAGTCGACCTTGCAGTTCCGGGATCAGGTCAGACGGTTTCGCAATCTGGAACGCGCCAGAAGCGATAAACAGAATGTGGTCAGTTTTGACCATCCCGTGTTTGGTGGAAACGGTGCAACCTTCTACCAGCGGCAGCAGGTCACGCTGAACGCCTTCACGAGAAACATCCGGACCGGAAGACTCGCCGCGCTTACAGATTTTGTCGATTTCGTCGATAAACACGATCCCGTGCTGCTCAACAGCGTCGATAGCGTCTTGCTTCAGCTCTTCCGGGTTCACCAGTTTCGCCGCTTCTTCTTCAATCAGCAGCTTCATGGCGTCTTTGATTTTCAGCTTACGCGCTTTTTGCTTCTGGCCGCCCAGGTTCTGGAACATGGACTGCAGCTGGCTGGTCATCTCTTCCATACCTGGAGGAGCCATAATTTCAACGCCCATCGGTGCTGCGGCAAGATCGATCTCGATTTCTTTGTCATCAAGCTGGCCTTCACGCAGTTTTTTGCGGAATGCCTGACGAGCAGCGGACGGTTCCTGCTGCTGTTCGGTCTGTCCCCAGTTGTTTTTAGCAGGTGGGATCAGCACGTCGAGAATACGTTCTTCTGCCAGTTCTTCAGCGCGATAACGGTTTTTCTCGATAGCCTGGACGCGTACCATTTTCACGGCGGCATCGGTCAGATCGCGAATAATAGAATCCACTTCCTTACCGACGTAGCCCACTTCGGTGAATTTGGTCGCTTCAACTTTGATGAACGGCGCATTCGCCAACTTAGCCAGACGACGGGCGATTTCAGTTTTACCGACACCGGTCGGGCCGATCATCAGGATATTTTTCGGGGTCACTTCATGGCGCAGCTCTTCGTTGAGCTGCATGCGACGCCAGCGGTTACGCAGAGCAATCGCCACAGAACGCTTGGCGTTGTCCTGGCCGATGATGTGCTTATCCAGTTCGCTGACGATTTCGCGTGGGGTCATTTCAGACATGGGAGATCCTTACGCTTTGTAGCTTAATTCTTCGATGGTGTGGAAATGGTTGGTATAGATGCAAATGTCGCCTGCAATATCCAACGCCTTTTCAGCAATTTCACGAGCACTAAGTTCAGTATTTTCTAACAGTGCACGCGCCGCAGCCTGGGCGTAAGGGCCGCCGGAGCCGATAGCAATAAGATCGTTTTCTGGCTGCACCACGTCACCGTTACCGGTGATGATAAGCGATGCAGTTTCATCCGCGACTGCCAGCAGTGCTTCAAGTTTGCGCAACATGCGATCGGTACGCCAGTCTTTTGCCAGCTCAACGGCGGCTTTAACCAGATGGCCCTGATGCATTTCCAGTTTACGTTCAAACAGTTCGAACAGCGTAAAAGCATCCGCAGTACCGCCCGCAAAGCCCGCGATGACTTTGTCGTTGTACAGACGGCGGACCTTTTTCACGTTGCCTTTCATTACGGTATTGCCCAACGTGGCCTGACCATCACCAGCGATGACCACATGGCCGTTACGGCGTACGCTTACTATAGTTGTCACGAGCTGACCCCTTGGTTACGAATACAGAGTACAAACCCCGTACAAAAGTACGGGGCATAATGCAATTATAGATGGGGGGGATTTTGAGGGTTTCAACCCCCGGCGGCGAGCCGAATGCAGTTTGTATGACCCGCCATCTTCAACCGATTGAGGGTGCTGTCTGCGTTCTCTTTGCCTTTCACCGGGCCAATGACCACACGATTCCAGCCATTGTTGGTGGTGATTTTCGAGTCAAATCCTTCGAACGCCAGCTGAGCACGTACCGTCTCTGCCTGTTCCGCGCCTCTGAACGAACCGCACTGCACCATCCAGCGGCGTTCGTCTTTTTTCTCCGCCGTCGGTTTTGGCGCGTCAGCGGCACGAGTAACCGGCGCAGCTTGCTGCGGCTTCGACTGCGCGGTCGTGTGCGCAGGGGTTTGCAGCAGATCCTGGTACGGCTGCTGAGTAGAAGCCGGTTTAGACTGGCGCGGTTGCGCCTGTACCGGCGCGGCTTGCGACGTACGCGTCTGCTGCTGCCAGCTTTGTTCAGTCGTACGCGACTGCTGAGCCAGGCGTTGCTGTTCCGCTAATTGCTGCGCCTGACGTTGGCGCTGTAGCGTTTGCTGACGCTGTTCCGGCGTCTGTTCATTCCACGGAACCTCAACCAGCTGCGTTGGCTGCTGGCGCATATCAGCCTGCATTTGTTCAAGAAGCTGACGTTGTTCTGGTGTCAGTTGCTCCGGCGTTTTCACTTCACCACCGGCAGAAGGTTCTGTGGGCGCACGCACACCCGGCTGGCGACTTTCCAGCTCTTTGATGTAGCGCCAGCGTTCTTCTGGTTTTGGTGGTAGTCCGTTTCCGGTCACTTTCTGGCTTTGCAGCGTCTCGGACTCTTCTTTCTTGTGATGCGTAATGAAGTACAGACCACCGATAAAGGTCACAAGAACGGCGGCAGCAATAGCGACCATAGCGGGAGAAACCGCAGGCAGATTTCGTTGCTTTTTCCGTGAGGTGCTCTTTTTTCGCCGCGAAGGTGCCGGTTGGCTGCGGCGTACATAATCTCGTTGTGCCACTATCGTTTCGCTGTATTTATTCGTTCGTCAGCCCGCCATGTTACTTAAGCGGCGGGCCTTTGACCAGTCACGGCAGTCTTAAAGGTTTACTTTAAGGTAACGCGCGTGTTGATCCCCGGATGATAAGTTCGCAGTCCATTAAACGAGAGCCACTGCCAACGTGTTGCCCCTGCATTTGATCAAGCAATAACAGCATAGCTTCCCGACCGATTTCGTAACGTGGCTGCGCGATGGTTGTCAGCGGCGGATCACAAAATTGCGTCAGGTCGATGTTATCAAAACCGATTATGGAAAGGTCTTCCGGTACTTTCAGCCCCTGGCGTTTTGCCTGCGAAAGTGCGCCGAGTGCCATTACATCGCTATGGCAGAAGACAGCAGTAGGCGGTTGTGGAAGATCAAGCAGCTGTTGCATTGCTTTGCTTCCGGCTTCGAAGGTGAAGTCGCCACGGGCGATGTATTGCGGATCAACCATAATGCCGCAGCGACGCAGCGCCTGAACGTAACCTTGCAGGCGGTAGTGACACAGCGGCATCTCTTCGGGACCGGCTATACAGCCAATCCGTTTATGCCCTTGCTCATATAAATAATTTACTGCATCAAATGCGGCGGTCAGATTGTCGATATGAACGGTAGGCAGCTCCAGTTCCGGTGCAAATTCGTTCGCCATCACCATCGGCGGCAGATTACGCTGTTCCTCAATGCTGGCATCAAACGGCAGCCTTGAACCCAGCAGCAACATGCCATCAATTTGCTTGGTGATGATCAAATCGATAAAGGTTTTTTCCTGCTGATTTTGATGCGCACAGTCGCCAATCAGCACCAGATATCCGTGATTTGCCGCCGTAACTTCTATACCGCGAATAATTTCGCTAAAGAAGGGATCGCAGATATCCGGGACAATCACCAGAATGGTGCGGGATTCATTACGCTTGACGTTGCGCCCCATAGGCTGCGGTAAATAACCCACTTCCCGGGCCGCTTTTTCAACCCGATTACGGGTGGCCTGGGAGACTTTATCGGGATTCATTAATGCTCGGGAGACAGTCGCTGTAGAGACTTTTGCCTTGAGGGCAACGTCTTTCATGGTCGCGGCAGTTTCCTGCTTCTTCGCTTTCACACTCACTCCTCGCCTGGCACGTCAGGCGTACTACATCCATGTTTACTTCACATCGGCAACATTTTTAGCAGATAGCGCGTGAAAACGGTTACAGAATTTTCATGAAAAGTGTGATGAATATTGAATTTTTCGATCCGCCTCGCATCGTGAGCGGTTTAACCCTCAATCGGATCAACATCCAGCACCCATTTCACCTTACGGGAATCCGGTATTGTATTGATGAGTGCCAGCGTACCGTTAATGATGTGTTGCAAGCGCACGCGGGAAGGGTGCTGCAACAATATCTGCCAGCGCCAGCGACCGCCACGTTTAGGTGCCAGTGCCGGAACCGGACCGAGAACCCACAATTTGTCGTCTGCCAGCGGGCTGGAGAGGATCAGATTACGCAGTTGCTGCAGGAACAATGGCGCGTGCTGATTGTTATGATCTTCCGCACGCACAATCACATGGCTGGTCCACGGCGGCAGTTGCATCATGCGTCGCTCAGCCAGTGCCTGTTCGGCAAAAGCGTCGTAGCCTTTATAGAGCAACGTTTGCAATAGCGGGTGTTCCGGATGATGCGTTTGCAGCACCACTTCGCCCTGTTTACCCGCACGCCCGGCACGGCCTGCTACCTGGGTGTATAGCTGGGCAAAACGCTCTGCCGAGCGAAAATCGGCAGAAAACAGCGCGCCGTCCACATCCAGTAACGCTACCAGCGTCACATCCGGAAAGTGGTGACCTTTCGCCAGCATTTGCGTGCCAATCAAGATCCTCGCGCCGCCGCGATGCACTTCCGCCAGTTGTTGTTCCAGCGCTCCTTTGCGGCTGGTGGTATCGCGGTCGATACGAGAAATGGGCACACCAGGGAATAACGGCGCGAGCGTCTGTTCAAGCTGTTCGGTGCCCAGCCCCACGGGTACCAGGTGCGTGGAACCGCAGGAAGGGCACTGGCGCGGCACCGGGCGTTGGCTGTCACAGTGGTGACAGCGCAAATGCTGTTGCGCCTGATGCAGCGTGTAGTAGTGATCGCAACGTGGGCATTCGGCTATCCAGCCGCAGTCGTGGCACAGCAGCGCAGGCGCAAAACCCCGACGATTAAGAAAGAGGATAACCTGGTTGTCGGCCTGTAAATGCTGGCGCATACGGGTGATTAACGCCGGAGCCAGCCCCGCCTGCACCTTCTGACCTTTTAAATCCAGCACGTGTTGAATTGCCGGACGCGCATTCCCCGCCCGACGCGTCAGGCGTAGCAGGCGGTATTTTTTCTGCTGGACGTTGCATAACGTTTCCAGTGCGGGTGTTGCGGAGCCAAGAATAATCGGGATTTGCTCGCTGTGCGCACGATAAACCGCCAGGTCGCGGGCATGATAGCGCCAGCCTTCCTGCTGCTTGTAGGAACTGTCGTGCTCTTCATCAATGACAATCACGCCGAGATTTTTAAACGGCGTAAACAGCGCGGAGCGGGTGCCGATCACAATCGCCGCCTCACCATTTTTCGCTTTCAGCCACGCCGAAAGACGCTCGCTGTCGTTCAGGCCGGAATGCAGAACTTCCACGGGGGCATTAAAACGTTCACGAAAACGGGCGATAGTTTGCGGTGTCAGGCCGATTTCCGGCACCATCACCAGCGCCTGTTTGCCCTGAGCGAGCACGTTTTCCAGTACGCTCAAATAAACCTCTGTTTTACCGGAACCTGTAACGCCCGCCAGCAGCCAGGCAGAGAAGGTATCCGCCGCACTATGAATTGCGCCAACGGCGGTGGCCTGTTCGGTATTCAATCGCAACCGTTCACCAGAAACGGCATAGTTCGTTCGCCAGTCGCTAAACTCTGGTGTTTCACTTGCTAAATCACACAGACCTTTTTTGCGCAGCGCCTGCAACGCGGCATCATTAAATTCGAGCGTGGCAACCTGGTCGCGCCAGATTTTGCCTTGCCGTAACGCTGCCAGCGCCTGTTGTTGCTTGGGCGAACGTTTCAGGCTGTTCAGATCCACCGCCTGACCTTGTTCAGTGGCAAACCAGTACCACATCGGCGCGTTCGCCGCAGGCCGCCCCTGGCGTAGTAAAATCGGCAAGGCATGAAACAGCACATCGCCAATCGGATGATGATAGTAATCTGCCGCCCATAGCAGCAATCGCCAGACGGAGTGAGTAAACACCGGCTCACTATCCAGCACTTCGACTACCGCTTTTAGCTCATTGAGCGGCAGTTCGCTGGCATCGCTAACTGATACCACAATCCCGATGCGCTCCTGCTGTTTGCCAAACGGCACGCGCACGCGACACCCAGCTTTAACCGTCATGCCTTCTGGCAGCAGATAGTCAAAGGTACGAGGAAGCGGAACGGGCAAGGCAACGTGGGCAACGGGCATAGCATCATCCTGACTTGAAATTCGGTGGGTTAGTATACACATTGCCGTAGAAGAGTGCGGATCAGTTTGCATACGCTGGTTAATTTCTGTATGATTTCGCGCCTTCGTACGAAATGATCGTATTGAAGCTATACTTTTAACATCGCGTGGTGTCTGGCGTTAGGGCTGGAAGAGCGACGCGGCCTTAAACCGAGGTTTTCCCATGAAAAAAGATATTCACCCGAAATACGAAGAAATTACTGCTAGCTGCTCTTGCGGTAACGTAATGAAAATCCGCTCCACCGTTGGTCATGACCTGAACCTCGACGTGTGCAGCAAGTGCCACCCGTTCTTCACTGGCAAACAGCGTGATGTTGCTACCGGTGGCCGTGTTGACCGCTTCAACAAGCGTTTCAACATCCCGGGCAGCAAATAAGACCGGATTTCCGAAAAAAGCGCCGCACGGCGCTTTTTTTGTGCCTGTAATTTGCCTTTTATAAATTCTGAAAAATTCCGGGGTGTTAACTCATTATCATTTCCTGTTGTTGACTGGCGCTAGGCTTCTGGTTCTTATTTATTTCAAAAGGATTTTACGATGAGCGGAAAACCGGCGGCGCGTCAGGGCGACATGACGCAGTATGGCGGTAGCATTGTCCAGGGTTCAGCCGGGGTGCGCATCGGTGCCCCCACCGGCGTGGCCTGTTCGGTGTGCCCCGGCGGGGTGACGTCCGGCCATCCGGTCAATCCGCTGCTGGGTGCAAAGGTCCTTCCCGGTGAAACCGACATCGCCCTGCCCGCCCCGCTGCCGTTCATTCTCTCCCGCACCTACAGCAGTTATCGGACAAAAACGCCCGCGCCGGTGGGGAGCCTCGGCCCCGGCTGGAAAATGCCTGCGGATATCCGCTTACAGCTGCGCGATAACACACTGATACTCAGTGATAACGGCGGCAGAAGCCTGTATTTTGAGCACCTGTTTCCAGGGAAAGATCATCAGAAGTACACTTTTTGTACTAAATAATTCGCATTTTATGTTTAAAAATTGAGATATTCCTCATTACCTAAAGCTGTCTTTTATTGCTTATACATGATCAAATACTCCTTGTATAATTAAGGAGAACAAAATGGAACTTAAAAAATTGATGGAACATATTTCTATTATCCCCGATTACAGACAAGCCTAGAAAGTGGAACATAAATTATCAGATATTCTACTGTTGACTATTTGTGCCGTTATTTCGGGTGCAGAAGGTTGGGAAGATATAGAGGATTTTGGGGAAACACATCTCGATTTTTTGAAGCAATATGGTGATTTTGAAAATGGTATTCCTGTTCACGATACCATTGCCAGAGTTGTATCCTGTATCAGCCCTACAAAATTTCATGAGTGCTTTATTAACTGGATGCGTGATTGTCATTCTTCAGATGATAAAGACGTCATTGCAATTGATGGAAAAACGCTCCGGCATTCTTATGACAAGAGTCGCCGCAGGGGAGCGATTCATGTCATTAGTGCGTTCTCAACAATGCACAGTCTGGTCATCGGACAGATCAAGACGGATGAGAAATCTAATGAGATTACAGCTATCCCTGAACTTCTTAACATGCTGGATATTAAAGGGAAAATTATCACAACTGATGCGATGGGTTGCCAGAAAGATATCGCAGAGAAGATACAAAAACAGGGCGGTGATTATTTATTCGCGGTAAAAGGTAACCAGGGGCGGCTTAATAAAGCCTTTGAGGAAAAATTTCCGCTGAAAGAATTAAATAATCCAGAGCATGACAGTTACGCAATTAGTGAAAAGAGTCACGGCAGAGAAGAAATCCGTCTTCATATTGTTTGCGATGTCCCTGATGAACTTATTGATTTCACGTTTGAATGGAAAGGGCTGAAGAAATTATGCGTGGCAGTCTCCTTTCGGTCCATAATAGCAGAGCAAAAGAAAGAGCCAGAAATGACGGTCAGATATTATATCAGTTCTGCTGATTTAACCGCTGAGAAATTCGCCACAGCGATCCGAAATCACTGGCACGTGGAGAATAAGCTGCACTGGCGTCTGGACGTGGTAATGAATGAAGACGACTGCAAAATAAGAAGAGGAAATGCAGCAGAATTATTTTCAGGGATACGGCAC